>DATDED010000404.1:0-6510 GCA_036523455.1 Gemmatimonadales bacterium | reverse complement strand
CGGCCGCTGGGTGCGATAGCGCACGACGTACTCGGTGGCCAGATGCTGGGCGTCGGCCGCACTCCCGCCGTTGCCGGCGAAGAACAGTGTTCCGCCCGCCCGCAACGTGGCCTCATAGCGCGCGGCGATGGCGGCGATCGTGTCGGCCTGTCCCACCGCTACCTCCCCGGCGAGCGCCGCCAGCTGCTGCAACCCGTTCCGCACGCGCTCCGGCGTCATTGGCGACTCCCTGCCTCCCGCACGGCCGCCACGAATCGCTCGAGCCCCGGTTCCCCGCTCCCCCCGCGCTCCAGCACCGTGCCGATCACGATGTAGTCCGCCCCCGCCGCGCGCGCGGCGCCCGCTTCGGCCGGCGTCCGGATGCCTCCTCCCACGAACAACAGCGCCGCCGGATCGGCCAGCGCGCTGCGACAGGCGGCGATCACCGGGGGCGGCACCGGACGCTCCGCACCGCTCCCGGAGTCGAGATATACGGCCTGCATCCCGATCAATCGCGCCGCCCGGGCGTGCACCGCCGCGAGCTCGGGCTTGTCCGCCGGCAGCGGCCGCGTCTGGCTCACGGCCTCGACGCTCGTCACCCTGCCTCCGTCGATCAGGATGTAGCCCGTGGAGAGCGTCGGCACGGGATGATGCTGCAGGAACGGCACGGCCCGCACCTGCTCTTCGATCAGGTATTGGGGGTTGCGTCCCGAGACGAGGGAGAGGAAGAGGATGATGTCGACCTGGTCGGTGAGCTGCATGGCGGAGCCGGGGAACAAGAGCAGCGGCAGTCCGGGCGCCGCGTCCCGGACCGCGGCCGCGACGCGGCTCGTCTCCTGCGTTCCGTCGAACGAACCGCCGACCAGGACCCCCGCCGCGCCCGCCGCCCGCGCGGCCCGCGCGAGGGCCCCGGCTTGCCCGGCATCGGTCCGTCCGGGATCGATCAGCACGAGGAGTCCCGGCCGGTTACGGTGCAGGTCGATCACGGCCGGCCTCCCGCGACTCGCCGCGCCAGCTCGACCAGGCGTCCCGGGTCCGCTTCGGCTTGCGCCTCGAACGCGTAAGTGACCAGCGCGTCCGCCGCCAGCAGGTCGAGCGCCAGATCGCGGCCGGCTGCCGGGTGCGACAGCACGCGTTCCAGCAAGGCGCGCCCCGCGGCGGCGAGGTGCTCGGGCAGCGCGCTCTCCCCGCTGGCACGGGACGCGGGCGGCACGCGCCGGTCCAGGTGCGCGCGCAACGTCGGCGGCGGTGCCGGGCGGCGCGAATCGAGCCAGTCCGGCACCGTCATGCTTTCAGGAATCTCCGGACGATGGCGGGCGTCTGGGCGCGCGCCGCCCCGAGCAGAGCCGTATCGCCGACTCCCGCCGAGGCGAAGTGAGGACGGCCGCCTCCCTTTCCTCCGGTGCTGGCCGCCAGCTCTTTCACGATGTCACCGGCCTTCACTCCCTGGGCCACGAGGTCTTCGGTGACCGCGACGTGGATCCCGGGCCGCTCCCCCTTGGTGTACAGCACCCGGATGGCCCGTCGCTGCTTGTCCCGGAACGCGTCCATCGTCAGGGCGATCTGCCCGCGATCGTCCAGGTCCGACTCGTCGATGTGCAGCTCGACGTCACCGATGCGTTCCACGGCGCCCGTCGTCGCCGGGCCGGCACCGCCGCGCAGCAGCTCCTCTACCCGCTTCTCCAGGCGTCGGTTCTCTTCCAGCAGCGTCTCGATGCGCCGGCTCAGGTGCTCCGGTTGCGTCTTGAGCAGCCCCGATGCCTCGCCCAGCCGGCGCTCGAGATCGCGCGCCAGCCGATACGCCGCCGGCCCGGTGATCGCCTCGATACGGCGCACGCCGGCCTGCGACCCCGTCTCGTGCGTGAACCGGAACAGCGCGATCTCCCCCGTCTTGTCGACGTGCGTCCCGCCGCACAGCTCGAGCGACACGCCCGGCACTTCCACCATGCGGACCACGTCGCCGTACTTCTCGGTGAAGAACGCCATCGCGCCCGCCGCGATCGCCTCCTTGTAGGGCATTTCCCGGGTCGCGACGGGGAGGTTCTGCCAGATGTGCTCGTTGACCTCTTCCTCGATCCGGGAGAGCGTTGCCTCATCGAGTGGCCCGTGGTGCGTGAAGTCGAAGCGCAGGCGGTCGGGAGCCACGACCGATCCTGCCTGCCGCACGTGCGTCCCGAGGATCCGGCGGAGCGCCGCATGCACCAGGTGCGTCGCCGTGTGATTGCGGGCGACGTTGTGCCGGCGCGACTCGTTGACGAGCGCCTCGGCGGGCGTCGGCTCGAACGGCTCGGCGAAATGTCCGACGACCGCGCTGCGTCCGTTCACCTTCTCGACGTCTTCGACCGTGAGCTCCCAACCCGCCCCCCGTACGACGCCGGTATCGCTCACCTGGCCGCCCGATTCGGCGTAGAAGGGATTGTCCTCCAGCACCACCTCCAGGGCGTCTCCCGACTGGCGGAACGCCAGCAGGTCGGTTTCGGCGCGCGTGCGCTCGTACCCGACCCAGCGCTGGGGCGCTTCGGGCTTCACGTTCACCCATTCCCCCGCGCCCGCGGCGCGACGCACCACCGGCCCGCTGGGACGCGCGCGGCGCGAACGCTCGCGCTGCGCCGTGAGCGCCCGCTCGAACCCCGCGGCGTCCACGGTCTGTCCCCGCTCGGCGGCGATCAACTGCGTGAGATCGAGCGGAAATCCGTAGGTGTCGTACAGTTTGAACGCCTCCTCGCCCGAGACCCCGGACGCGCCCGCCAGCTCGTCGAGCCGCTGCAGGCCGCCCTCGATCGTCTCAAGGAAGCGCTCCTCCTCGGCGCGCGTCACCTTGGCGATGTGCGCCCGCTTGGCGTCCAGCTCAGGGTATACGCCGTGCATCTGATCCACCACCCGGTCGGTGAGCTCGACCAGCGTCGGCTCGCGACGGCCGACCAGCCAGGCGTGGCGCACGGCGCGCCGCAGGATTCGCCGCAACACGTACCCGCGGCCGTCGCTCGACGGGTAGACCCCGTCGGCCAGCAGGAACGCCACGGCGCGGGCGTGATCGGCGAGCACCCGGAACGGCGCGCCGGCCGGCCCATGGTCGTAGGGCCGGCCCACGACCACCGCGGCGCGTTCGATCAGCGGGGTGAACAGATCCGTGTCGTAGTTCGAGGGGACACTCTGGAGCACCGACGCGATGCGTTCGAGTCCCGCCCCGGTGTCCACTGAGGGCCTGGGCAGCGGCTGCCGTGATCCGTCGGGCTGGAGGTCGTACTGCATGAACACGAGGTTCCAGATCTCCAGCATCTGTCCGGCTTCGTTGAGGCGCACGAACTCATCCTGCGTCACGTCCCCCCGCCCGCGGGCCGACGCGGAGCGCAGATCGACGTTGAGCTCGGTGTTGGGGCCGGCCGGCCCCGTATCCGCCATCTGCCAGAAGTTGTCCGTGTCGCCGAGGCCGTAAATGCGCGAGTCCGGGATCTTCGTGATCTCCCGCCACAGCTTGCGCGCCTCGTCGTCGGAGTGGTGCACGGTGACGTACAGGCGGTCGGGGTCGATCCCGAGCCAGCGCTCGCTCGTGACCCACTCCCAGGCGAACTCGATCGCTTCCCGCTTGAAGTAGTCGCCGAAGGAGAAGTTGCCGAGCATCTCGAAGAAAGTCTGGTGCCGGGCCGTGTGGCCCACCTGCTCCAGGTCGTTGTGCTTCCCGCCCGCGCGCACGCACTTCTGGCAGGTCACCGCCCGCGCGTAGTCGCGGTGCTCCAGGCCCTGGAAGACGCGCTTGAACTGCACCATCCCCGCGTTGGTGAAGAGGAGCGTCGGGTCGTCGCCCGGCACCAGGCTGGAGCTCGGCACTTCCCGGTGGCCCCGGGGGGAGGCGGAGAAGTATTCGAGGAACTTGTTGCGGATCTCGGCAGACTTCATCCTGAGGAATATAGCGCCACCACCTGCTCCACCACCGCCCATGCCTGATGACCGGCATAACCGCGCCGGGCGAGATAGGCGCGCAGACGGCGCCGCTTCACCGCCGCCGGAAGGTCACCGAGCTGCGCGGCCCGGCGCTCCGCGACCGCCCGCACCGCCCTGCCGGGGTCGATCCCCTCGGCCGAGAGCGCCGCCCGCACCGCGGCCTCGGCCGAGCGCCGATCCACCCCCTGGCGCAGCAGATCGGTCACCAGCCGCGCGGGACCCCTCCCACGAGCGGCCCGCGTCGCGGCAAAATGCTCGGCGTATTGCCGGTCATCCAGCAAGCCCTGCGCCGACAGCCGCTGCAGCGCGCGGTCGACCGCATCCGGCGGATGCTGTTTCAGCACCAGCCGACGGCGCAGATCTCCGCGTGCGTGCGGGCGCCGCGCCAGGGCCCGCAATGCGGCGCGCGCGGCCGCCTGCTCATCGGCCGCCGCCTGCAGCCGCTGCAGCTCCGCCCGGGAGAGCTCCCGCCCGAGGATCAACCGCAACTCGGTCACGACTTCCGCGGGCAGCGACGCGAATCGCCCCCGATCCACGTCCACCACGCAGTAGCCGGGGCGGCGCGGATCGGGGGCAAGGCCCGTCACCATCGGCACGGCTCACTCCTCGCCGCTGGCGGGCTCCTCGTCGACCGAGAGCACCGGCTTCACACCGAGATGCTCTTTGACCTTCTCTTCGATTTCGGCCGCCATCTCGACATGGTCCTTGAGGTACAGCTTGGCATTCTCCCGCCCCTGCCCGATGCGGTCCTTGCCGTAGGTGTACCAGGCGCCGGACTTCTCCACGATCCCGGCTTCGGCGGCGATGTCCACGAGGAGGGATTCGCGGCTGATGCCTTCGTCGAACATGATGTCGAATTCGGCCTGGCGAAACGGCGGCGCGACTTTGTTCTTCACCACCTTCACGCGGACGTGATTGCCGATCACCACTTCCCGCTCCTTCACCGGCGCGATGCGCCGCATGTCGAGCCGGACCGACGCGTAGAACTTGAGCGCCCGACCGCCGGTGGTGGTCTCCGGGTTGCCGAACATGATGCCGATTTTCTCGCGCAGCTGATTGATGAAGACCACGGACGTGCGGCTGCGGTTGATGGCCCCCGCGAGCTTACGCAGCGCCTGGCTCATCAGCCGCGCCTGCAGCCCGACGTGGGAGTCCCCCATATCGCCCTCGATCTCGGCCTTCGGCACGAGCGCGGCCACCGAATCGACCACCACGATGTCCACGGCTCCCGAGCGCACCAGGATCTCGGTGATCTCGAGTCCCTGCTCTCCCGTGTCGGGCTGGGACACGAGCAGGTTGTCGATGTCCACGCCCAGCTTCTTGGCGTACTCGATGTCGAGCGCGTGCTCCGCGTCGATGTAGGCGGCCGCGCCGCCCGTCCGCTGCGCGTTCGCGACTACCGACAGCGCCAGCGTGGTCTTGCCGCTCGATTCTGGACCGAAGATCTCGGTCACCCGGCCGCGGGGGATGCCGCCCACCCCGATCGCCGCATCGAGATTGATGGCGCCGGTGGAGATCGCGTCCACCCGTACCCGGGGGGAATCGGATCCCATGCGCATGATCGACCCCTTGCCGCAGGTCTTCTCGATCTGGGCGATGGCCAGATTCAGCGCCTTGCGGCGCTCGTCGGTCAGCTTCGCCGTTTCGCGGTCTTCGGCCGCCATCAGGGTCCTCGTCATCGGTTGGGAGCCTCGCCGTGGGGGTAGTGCGCGAGACCCGAATATATACCGAAGCCTGGATTACCGCCACCCCGGGCGGAACGCATCCTCCAGGTGCTCCAATACGCCCTGCCGCACCGCGATGCAGTCGAACCGGTAGATGTCCGCGGGGACGCCGAAGCGGTCGATCCAGGCACGCGCCGCCCGCACCAGCTCCCGCTGCTTCGCGCCGGTCACCGCCTCCAGCGGACTGCCGAACGCTTCCCCGCGCCGCGACTTCACTTCAATGAAGGCGACCGTCACCCCGCGCCGGGCCACGATGTCGATCTCGGTCCGCCCGACGCGCCACCGGTGCGCCAGCACCAGCCAGCCCCGGCTGGCGAGGAACCGGATCGCCTGCTCCTCGGCGGCGAGCCCCTGCTTGTGCCGGTCGTCCGTCCACTCGCTCGGGTCGCTGCGCAGGCCGCGATGCACGGGGGGAAGCTAGCGCGCGGCGGCTGACTTCCGTCACCCAAACTGCGCGAGCGGTGACGAAAAAATGCGCTATCGGCTATCGGCTATCAGCTTACGACTGATAGCTGATAGCCGATAGCTGTTAGCCGACTCACGTCCCGCAGATCTCATCCAGATCCTCCAGCCCCACCAGCACGTCGCGCGGCTTCGAGCCATTGGCCGGACCGAGGATCCCCGCCATCTCCAGCTGGTCGATGATCCGGGCGGCGCGACCGTACCCGATGCTCATGCGGCGCTGCAGCAGCGAGGTGGAGCCGAGCTGGTTCTGGATACACACTTCCGCCGCCTGGCGGAACAGCGGATCCCGCTCGCCCATGTCCTCCCCACCGCCCTCCCCACCGCCCCGCTCGGCCGCTTCCGCCGCTTCGATCGCCGCGATTTGCTGCGCCATAGCCGCCCGGACCGACGCGGTGCCGTC
>DATDED010000403.1:0-5145 GCA_036523455.1 Gemmatimonadales bacterium | reverse complement strand
GAAGTACTCGTGACCGACGGCGGCCAGGAGCGTGTCGCGCATCCGCAGCTTCATCACATGACGCGCGATGAGGATGAGCAGCTCGAGATGCGGCTCGGTGACCCACAAGCCGGACGCCTCGTCCCGCACGCGCGTGTCGAGCACGACATCTTCCCAGGGAAGCCGGTGGCCCTTGAGGAACTTCTCCCCCAGGGTCAGCTGGTAATGCACGTGCAGGTGGCTGAGCTTCCCGGTCGCGGCGTCGAATCCGACGTAGTCCTCGATGCCCGGATAGCCGCGTCCCGCCTTCACGACGAAGCGCTTGAAGGTCGTCCCCTCGGTCAACAGGTGCGTGAGGCGCTGGGCCCCGCTGCGCTCCACCAGCACATCCACGTCGGTCGCGCCGGTCATGGTCGCCCCGAGGTGCTCGGTGCTCTTCCAGTGGCAGTAGCGGATCTGCTCCCGGTCCAGCCGCTGGAAGAGCTGTGGCAGGATCTCCAGCCGGGTCGCAGCCACGCTGGAAGGAGCGGCCGCCTCGACCGGATGCGGAGGCGCCATGGTCATCGGGTCGACCACGGGCCTCATGCGGCCGCCGAGTGGAATGTCTGCGTCGTGCTCTCCACCCAGGCCGAGTACATGAGTATCGTCCAGAGGTGATTGTCCCAGCGCGTTGTCCCTGACAGATGCTCGGCCCACTTCTCCCACACCGGCCGAGCGTCGAGACCGCAGTCCTGCAGGTGTCGCTGGTCCAGCAACGCCTCGGCCCAGTCCCGCAGGGGGCCACGCAGCCAATCAGCCACCGGCATGTGGAAGCCCCGCTTGGGACGGTCCACCAAATGCGGCGGAACGTAGCGGTCGAGGACCTGGCGAAGCGGCCATTTGGAGCCCGTCCGACGCAGCCGGATGCTGAGCGGCAAGCGCCAGGCGAACTCGATGACCCGATGGTCGAGCAACGGGATGCGGGCCTCGAGGCTCGTGCCCATGGTGGCGCGATCGAGCTTCACGAGGATGTCGTCGGGGAGCCAGGCGACCGTGTCCAGGTACATCATGATCTGCGCTGGGCTCGCACCCAGGTTGGGCCAGCGCGACGGATCGGTGGCGGGGACCAGCAGCTCACCGGCGTCGGGCATGAGAATGTCGGGACGCTTCCAGTAGGACATCATGTAATGATAGAGCGCGATCGGGGATTCCAGCGGCAGGATTTCCGCGGCCTGTCGCGCTCGCTCGACCAGGTTTCGCTTTCCGGTCAGGGCATGCGTGAGGCGACTCAGCGTGCCTCCCAACACGCCGCCACGCGCCGTGCGGGGTGGTGCCACGAGCGTGCCCAGTGTGCGTCGCACCGGGAACGGGATCCATTTGATGGCGCGCCAGATCGCCGGCCCCAGTCGGTGCCGCCGGTAGCCGCCGAACAGCTCGTCCCCGGCGTCGCCCGAGAGGCTCACGGTCACATGACGGCGCGCCAGCTCCGCAACGAGGAAGGTCGGGATCTGCGACGTGTCGGCGAACGGTTCGTCGTAAAGCACCGGCAGGCGGGGAATGACGGCGAGTGCTTCGGCCGGCGTGAGATAGTGCTCGGTGTGCTCGGTCCCGAGGTGCCGGGCGATCGCCGCCGCGTACCGGGCCTCGTCGTAGCGCTCCTCGCGGAACCCGATGGTGAACGTGCGCACCGGCCGGGAGCTGTTCGCCTGCATGAGCGCCACGACCGTGGAGGAATCGAGCCCGCCCGAGAGAAACGCTCCGAGGGGCACGTCCGCCTCCATGCGCAACCTGACCGCATCGGTCAGGAGCTCATGCAGGGCGTCCACTGCGTCGTCGGCGCTGCCGCGGAACGGGTCCGCCGCGGCCTGCTCGGCGACTTCGCGCGGCGACCAGTAGGGAGTCGGCACCACGCCCGGGCCGAAGCGATCGGGCCGCACCGTGAGCCAGGTGCCGGGCCGCAGCTTCTGGATGCCGCGATAGATGCAGTAGGGGCCGGGGACGTACCCGCGCCGCAGGTACAGCGCGAGCGCGCTGCGGTCGATCTGGCCGTGGAAGTCGGGGTGCGCCCGGAGCGCCTTGAGCTCCGAGCCGAACAGCAGCGTGCCCCCGGACCAGCCGAAGTACAACGGCTTCTCGCCGGCGCGGTCGCGGGCCAGATGGAGCGTGCGTTCCGCCTTGTCCCAGAGAGCGAACGCGAACATCCCATTACAGCGCTCCAGTGTGCGCCGCATCCCCCACGCTTCCAGGGCCTCCAGCAGCACTTCGGTATCCGAGCGTCCGCGGAATGCCGTCCCGAGCGCGCTCAGCTCGCGGCGCAGGTCATGAAAATTGTAGATCTCCCCGTTGAACACGATCACATGGCGTCCGGACGCCGAGGTCATAGGCTGCCGGCCCGTGGACGTGAGATCGATGATCGCCAGCCGCCGGAAGCCGAGTGCGATCCCCGCCGCCGGGTCGATCCAGGTCCCCGCGTCGTCGGGGCCGCGATGACGGATCGTGTCCGTCATCGCGATCAGGGTGCTGCGAGCTGCGGCTTCGTGCAGACCCTGCGGTCGGCAGAACCCGGTGATGCCGCACATCAGATCACCTCCCAGAGTGCCCGCTTCGCCGCCAGCAGCACCGAGGGGAGGGGTTGTTCGGCGTCGAGCTCCACGACCCGTGTCGTAGGTGGAAACCGGAGCCGACGGACCAGGTCGATCCCGGTGTGCAGCTGCTCGGCCGGCGTCTCCGGCTTGCGGCGCGCGGCGACCTCGGGCGTGACGTGGAGCTTGAGCACGAGGTCCGGCGGCGTCATCTCCGCCAGCTGGAACGCGGCCTGTTCCCGGCGCGCCGCCGCCTGCAGTGTTGCGGGACCGGTCCCGAGCCAGGGCGCGAGCCGCGGACCGTCGTTCCAGCCGGGGAACTGCGTCTGGGGCAACCGGTCCGAGAGGACGATCATGCCCAGTCCCTTGGCGCGCCGTGCGTCCCGTGCGCGCCGGCGGCGCTCGCGCGCCAGCGCCACCACCCATACGGCTCGCGCCAGCGACGGCGCGGTCGCGGGACGCCGTGGACCCGCTTCGGGCCGGTCCGGCGCCCCCGCCGTCGATGGCATCGGACCCCTGATGGCCCGGCGCACGGCACCGAAGTACTGCAGCACGCGGCGAGGCAGAGTCGCCGATCCCTTGCCGCTGCCGCCGTACGTGGTGACCACGGCGACTTCGCGCGACAACCAGTCGGCGAGCGCCGCGGTGAGGGTGGATTTCCCTGCGCCATCGGCGCCGAGCACGGCCACCGTCAAACCGCCGTGCGGCAGGGTGCGAGTGCTTTTCGTCGGTGCGCCCCGGTACCAGTTCCGCAATTTCCACCAGACCACTCCCAGCTCCCGGGTCGCCATCTGGCGCACTGCGTCGTTGGTGGCGAAGAGGCGATACTCGTCGAGCGATGGCCGAACGCGGCGCCCGAACGCGCGGAGCTGGCGGACGCTCGGCTGTGCGCGCTCCGCCAGATCCGGAAGCAGCAGCGCCGCCGGCTCGCCCACCAGCTGCGCGCCGATGTCCTGCAGCCGCCGCCGCTGCACCCGTTGCTGGAGCCAGCGCAGCTCGCGGCGCAGTCCGCCGCGAAAATAGGGCGTCCCGAGCGACTCGAGCAGGCTGTCACGGGCGCGCAGCTTCATGACCGCCCGCACCAGCAGCGCCACCAGTTCGACGTGTGGGTCGGCCGTGTACAACCCGAACTCCCCGTTCCACACACGCGTGTCGAGGTACACGTCCTCCCAGGGGAGCCGATGGCCCTTGAGGAACTTCTCCCCGAGCGTGAGCTGGTAGTGGACATGGAGGTGGGTGAGGGTGCCGCTGGCTGTGTCGAACCCGACGTAGTCCTCGATCCCGGGGTACCCGCGGCCGGGCTTGACCACGAAGCGCTTGAAGTGCGTCTCGCCCAGGATGCGCGTGAGCGGCACGATGGCGCGGCGGTCGAACAGCACGTCCACATCCGTGGCCCCGGTGAACGACGCCCGCAGATGCTCGTTGCTCTTCCAATGGCAGTAGCGAATGCCCTCGGTGTGGAGGCGATCGAACAGATCGTGCAGCACCTGGAGGGTCGGACTGCCGGGGGTGGTCATGGCGCTCTCCCCGGAAGGCAGCCGGGCTTCCTCGATGCCGGTCAACGCACGTCCTCCACGCGGGCGGTCTCGAAAGCTCCGGAGACCTTCGGGTGATCTCCGCCGGACCGCCCACGCCTCTTTTGGAGGAACGAACGCAAGGTGCTCGCCATCCATTGGCCGTCTTCGCCGAGGAAGATGCGCGGCAGACGCCAGACAGCGACGCCGCAGGCGAGCACGAGGGCGATGCCAGCGCCGCCCAGCACGACAATGGCCGGGGCATTCAGGTGACGCAGCCCGGTGGCCGCGAGCCACACGACCGGGAAGGAGACGAGCGTCAGCAGGACGGCCGGCCGGTGCGCTCCCCAGAAGTCACGCCACCGGAGTCCGGCCACCTGCTGGCCGAGGGCGGCCATCAGGAAGAAATTCACCGTCAACGCGGCAAGCGCTCCCCATGAGACGCCGACGATGCCCCATCGCGTGCCGATCCACGCGCCGAGCACGACCAAACCACCGTAGATGAGCTGACGCCAGGCACGGCGGTAGACGGCCCCCGTCGAGCGGGAAATCGAATCGCTCATCTTGTAGCTGGTACGAAACAGCATCCCCAGCCCGAGCACCTGGAACGGTGCCACGGCGGGCCCCCATTTGGGTCCCAGCGCGATCCGGACGACTTCAGGCGCCAGAAAGATGATGGCCGCGCTGGCTGGCAGGACCATGAGGGCGATCAGCGCGACCCCCCGCCGGTAGGCGGCGGCGAGGCGCTTGAGATCGTCCTGTACTTTCGCCATGGCGGGAAACAGTACCTGGTCGAGGACCGTGCCGAACGCGTACGCCGGCGCCGACATCAGGGAATACGCGCGGCCGTAGTAGCCCAGCGGGGCGGCTCCCAGAAACCGTCCCACAATCATGTTGTCGCCGTTCACCGCGATGTAGTTGGCCACGCGCGCCATCGTGAAACCCCCGCCGAAGTAGGCGAGGTCCATGAACGCGGGCTTGTCGAAGATCAGGCGCAGACGGGGTGGGTGCTTCCAGAGGAGCACGGCCGTCCGCCCCAACGACTGACCGATCTGTGCGGCCACCAGCGCCCACACCCCCCATCCCAGCAG
>DATDED010000402.1:0-5245 GCA_036523455.1 Gemmatimonadales bacterium | reverse complement strand
CGTTCAGGAACAGGGTATTCGGCCCGCCGAGGGCGACGAGGATCAGGTCGAGATCACCGTCGCCATCCACGTCCGTCAGCGTGCACCCGGTGGAGTAGCGGTCCGCCGCCGCGATGCCGATCCCCGCGCGGGCCGTGATGTCCTCGAAGCGCCAGCCGCCGAGGTTGCGGTACAGCGCGTTCGCGCCTTCGGTGCGGGCGAGGTAGATGTCCGCCCGGCCGTCACCGTCCACGTCGCCGAGGCACACGCCGGCGCCCTGGGCCAGAATGCGGTTGTGGACCAGCAGCGACTCGCTGACCGTGTTCTGGAAGGCGACCCCGGTCTTGGAGGAGCCGAGCAGCGTGAACCCCGGCGTCCCTCGGTGCGGGACGTCCAGGGCGCGCCAGCGGTATCCCGTTTCGTCGTGCCAGCTCGTATCGAGGGGATGGCCGCAGCCCGCGAGGATCAGCGTGAGTGCCGCGAGCGGGCGCGTCCTCATCGGGCCCGCTGGGCGCGGGTGTGGAGTCGCTCGAGCACGGTGCGTCCCACGCAGCGCCCGAGCACCTTGGCGTTCTCATTGGCTGCGCGGAAGTGGATGCCGCCGTACAGCCGGGACATGGCGGCCTCGTCGGCCGCTTCCTGGAACGACGCGAAATGGCGGACCGGGTGGCCGATCGTTAGGTTGGTGCTGTCCTCGAACGCGACCGGCCCGAGCAGCGCGGTGAGGACGGTCGCGGCCGCCGCGGACTGGCCCGAGTGCCCCGAGGGATACTCCGGGAAGGGCGGGGTGATGATCGCCGGCGTCCAGGCCGGATCGATGTAGCGGCGGATGTAGGTCACCGGCCGGATCGAGGTCAACAGGTACTTCTCGTGCCAAATCGCGATGAAGGCGTCGGCCTGGGCCAGGGTCACGAGCACGAACAGCTCGGCGGCCCGATCCGCGGAGAGTTTCTGCTGTGTCACGAGCTGGCTCCCGATGGCCAGCCAATGGCCGATGGGGGTGCCCGTTTGTCCGGCGTTGTCCGCCCAATACAGCACGATGCGGCGCTGCTCGTCGGTCAGGGCACGGCCGATGTCGTGCACCTCCTGCGCCGCGGCGTAGAACGGCGAGGACCGGGACGTGGACCAGGCCGCCGGGTCTGCGATGGGACACTCGTCCGGGGCTTGCAGCACGAAGGGACGCAGTGTGCCCCACCATGGCTCGGTCGCGCCCGTCGGGTTCACCGCTTTGAGGGTGCGGATGGTCGAGGATTTCGGGCTGGTGACGGCCAGGGCGCGCTCGCTCGCCTCACCGGCGCGCAGCGCCGCCGCGGGATTGTCGAGCGCTACGAAGTCGCTGACCGCGGTGAGGTTCTGGGCCGTGTACTCGTCGGCGCGGGAATCATTGCGCCAGTATTGCGGTCCGACGGGCGGCTTGTACGGCTTTGTGCGGGTCGAATCGAATCCGTCGCGCGCGGCCCAGGCCAGGATGGCGGTCCCGATGCGGGTGCCCAGGTCCCGGGAGTCGGCCCGCACCGCGTCGGGAATCCCCTGGGCGAGGCGCGCCGCCTCCAGGGAGTCCGAGAGGGTTGCCAGGGCGGCCCTGGTGGCGGGCAGACCTTCGACGAAAAACGTGTCGAGCACGGCGTGCTCGGCGGCCAGCGCCGCGAGGACCGGATCGTAACGCCGCCCGGCAGCGCGGCGGGGCAGGGAGTCGAGCCCGTTCAGCTGACCGGCGAGCGAGACGAGCTGCGACGAGTCGGTCGCCAGCCCTTCGTACAGCGCGACGGCGGCGTAGGCGAGCACGCGCGAGGCGACGGGGGGAGAGATCCGCTCGGCCCGGATCAGGCCGTAGTAGTTGCGCATCCACTCCGCCACGAACTGCGGGTCGACGGGGGGGATGGGACGCGCACAGGCGGTAGAAATGAACAACGCCGCGGCGAGCGCGCCGGGGCGTGGACGGGCGATCACGCTGGCTCTCGGAGGAGTGACGGGCGGGAATCTATCCCCCACGGTTGCGGCCAGTAAGGGTGCGGCGAGCAGGGGCGTGGGACGAGGCGAGCCGTGGCTCTTGTAGGCGTTGGACTACAAGGAGGACAGTCGTCGGCGGAGGCGCCCCAAGCCCTCTTGTGACCTCGCGCAATATGGCGTCAATTAGTAGGGCGGTGCCCTCGCGGGACGACGTTCCACGAGCGCGCCGCTCCAGCTGCGCAATGCCGTCGCGGGCTACGGACACTCACCTCCGCCGTTGAGTGGGTCGTGGCTCCGAGACCATGACGATTCGATGAAACGGGTGTGAAGGTGCAGGGCCCCCGGGGGTCGCCGGCCTGAGCGGTCGGGCGGCCGTCCGGTGTTGGCGTTCTCACTCGGTGAAAGGAGGGCGACACATGGGGTTTCGCACTGTTCGTCGGAGTCCGGCGCTCTGTTTCTACGGCTGCTCACATTGACGGGAGGCGTGCGCTCGAGTACCGGCGTGCGACCTCCCGATTCTGTGTGCGGTTCGACAGAACGTGAGAACTTCGAACACCTCTGAGGAGAACGATCATGCGATTTACTTTGCGCAATTCCATGCTTGGGCCCCTGCTTGCGGCCGCGCTGGTGGCGACGCTGGCGGGTCCCGGGCTGGCGCAGCAGCCCACCGGGACCGTTGCCGGTCGTGTGACCGACAAGGGGACCGGCCAGCCGCTGGCCAGCGTGCAGGTGACCATCTCCCCGACGACGCGCGGCGCGCTGACGGATCGTGACGGGCGCTACCGCATCGAGAACGTCCCGGTGGGGACGGTGGAGATTCGCGCCCGCTTCATCGGGTACGCCATCGGCGTGCAGACCTTCACGCTGACGAGCGGACAGGAAGCCACGGCGGATTTCGTGTTGACGGCGAACCCGGTCGGCCTGGAGGCCGTCGTGGTGACGGCGTCGGGCGCCGAGCAGCGTGCCCGTGAGCTGGGGAACACGGTGACGCGGATCGATGCGACGAAGAGAGTCGAGGAAGGGTCGCCGACGAACCTTGCCGACCTGCTCAAGGGAAGTGCACCGAACGTCATCGTGCTGCCGTCGGGCGGCACGACGGGGACGGGCTCGCGGGTCCGGATCCGCGGCTCGACGAGCCTCTCGCTCAACAACGAGCCGATCATCGTGGTGGACGGAATCCGCGTGGACAATGACGCCGCCTCCAACTCGATCGGCGTCGGCGGGCAGTCGCCCTCCCGGCTCAACGACATCAACCCGGACGACATCGAGTCGATTGAGATCGTGAAGGGCCCGTCGGCGGCGGCGCTGTACGGCACCGACGCGGCGAACGGGGTGATCCAGATCCGCACCAAGCGGGGTCGTCCGGGGCCGACGCGGTGGACGACGTACGCCGAGGGTGGCGTGCTGAACGACGTCACCGCCTGGCCGGCGAACTACACGTCGGTGACGAACACCGGCGCGGGCTGCACGCTGACGACGATGGCCAACGGCGGGTGCACCATCGACACCGTGCGGAGCTTCAATCCGCTCGAGGTGAATTCTCCCTTCCGTCAGGGGGTGCGGCAGCAGTACGGCATGAGCGCCTCGGGCGGCAACGAGCAGACCACATTCTTCCTCTCGGGGGATTTCGAAAGAGAGAAGGGCGTGTATACGGTCAACAACCTGCGGCGGGTCAGCCTGCGGGCCAACGTGACGAACCAGGTGAGCCGTCTGATGGATATCCAGGCGTCCACCGGGTACGCCTCGAGCCAGCTGCGGCTGCCGCAGAACGACAACAACGCTCTCGGCATCGTCTCCAGCGGCCTGCTGGGACGCGCCGACACGATCAACCAGGGATACGGCTTCCTGCGGCCGATCCAGGTGGACAACATCTTCGTGGGCCAGCGCATCGAGCGCTACACCGGGAGTCTCACGGCGAATTTCCACCCGTGGAGCTTCCTGACGCTCCGCGCGGTCGCCGGGACCGACGTGACCAACCGGTTCGACGAGCAGACCATTCCGCCCGGACGGGTGCCGTTCAACCAGAACACCCTGGACGGCAGCCGTAACTCGAATCGTACACAGGTCTTCAACTACACGGCGAACTTCACGGGCTCGGGCCAGTACCGGCTGTCCCCCGGCATCATGACCACGACCACCGCCGGGTTGCAGTACTTCAAGTCCCTCTTCGCGCAGACGACCGCGTCGGGTCGCAAGCTGGTGGGCGGCACCTCTTCGCTCAACGGCGTGGTGATCCCGACGGTGGGCGAGGCGATCGACCAGGCCGTCACCGTGGGCGGGTACGTGGAGGAGCAGATCGCCTTCCACGACCGGTTGTACCTCACGGGCGCCCTGCGCGGCGACGACAATTCCGCCTTCGGCACGAACTTCGACTTCATCATCTACCCGAAGGTCTCGGCGTCGTGGGTGCTCAGCGAGGAGCCGTTCTTCCCGCAGGTTTCGTTCCTGAACTCGCTGCGGCTGCGGGCCGCGTTCGGGCGGTCGGGCCGTCAGCCGGGGCCCACCGACGCGCTGCAGTTCTTCAACCCGGTGGCGGTCGCCACGAACAACACCGACTCGCCGGGTATCACGGTCGGTAACCTCGGCAACCAGGACCTGCGGCCCGAGAAGACCAGCGAGTTCGAGGCGGGCCTCGACGCCGACCTGGTGTCGCAGCGCCTGCATTTCGAGTTCACCTTCTACAACAAGAGCTCCAAGGACGCGCTCATCGCGCGGCGGCTCGCGCCGTCGCTCGGCGTGAGCACCACGCGCTTCCAGAATCTGGGTGATGTGAGCAACAAGGGCGTGGAGTTCCTGTTGACCGCGCAGATCCTCAACAGCCCCAACCTCGGCTGGAACATCACGGCCAGCGCGTGGGGCAACAAGAACCGTCTGGTCGAGCTGGGTCAGGGGATCTCGCCGATCATCTTCGGTCTGGGCGGGGCCTCGCAGCGCATGCAGGAAGGCTTCCCGCTCGGCAGCTACTTCGGGCGTCCCTACACCTTCACCGATACCAACGGCGACGGCCTGATCTCGGCGTCGGAGGTGACGGTCAGTCCAACCGAAGTGTTCCAGGGCTCGCCGTTCCCGACCCAGGGCGGCACCCTGACCACCGAGGTGAACTTCCTGCGCCACTGGCGGCTCTACGGGCTGCTGGACGGCCGCTTCGGCAACAAGCTTGACAACAGCACCGAGGCGTTCCGGTGCGGCTTCGGCATCTGCCGCGGGCGCCGGGATCCCAGCGCGTCGCTGTCCGATCAGGCCGCGGCGGTGGCCAACGTCTTCTACGGACTGGAAACCGGGTTCTACCAGGACGGCGGCTTCGTAAAGCTGCGGG
>DATDED010000401.1:0-5155 GCA_036523455.1 Gemmatimonadales bacterium | reverse complement strand
GTGGAGCCCGATTATCCGGGCGCATTCCGTTATCTCGCGGCGCGCAACCGCAAACGTGCGCTCACCGTCGTCTTCACGGACGTGATCGACCGGTTCGCGTCCGAGGCGCTGGTGGCGAACCTCGGCACGCTGCGCCCGCGGCATCTGCCGCTGGCGGTGACGCTGCGCAATCCGGAGCTCGACGGGTTGGCCGCGCTGCGGCCGGAGCAAACGCGCGACGCCTGGCGCAAGGCGGCGGCGGAAGAGCTGCTCCGCTCGCGCGAGGAGGCGCTGTCGCACATGCGGCGGGCCGGCGTGGTGGTGCTCGACGTGCCCCCGGCGCGGGCAGCCGAAGCGGTGGTGGACAAGTATCTGGAGCTCAAGCGAAGGGGTCGGTTGTAGATCTCCCGCTGGCGACAGAACCTGTTGGCCTGTATGTTGATGCACTCATTTCCCACGGATCTCTCGCTCATGGGTTTTCCCGTTCGCGCCCTCGGGCTCGGCGCTGCGTGGGCCGTCGTGCTCGCCTCCTGTTCCGTCCCCACCGACAAGGCCAAGGATATCCAGGTCGTGGTTCGACTCTCGGATTCCCTGCAATCGCGCGGCATCCTGGGACAGGGGCTGCGCGACTCGGTGTACGCGTTCGCGTTCAGGGTCGGCGCCACCGGAGACACCCAGCCGGTCACGAACGCCGGGTTCCAGTGGTCGCCGAGCGATGCGTCGATCGCCACGGTGGAGGGCAAACCCAACGGGTGGGCCATCGTCACCGGACTGAAGCCCGGGTTCGTGCAATTCACCGCGGCGCCGATGGCGTACGAGCAGGCGTCGAGCGGCTCGGCGACGGTGCGCGTGGAGGGGCGGCTCGCCATCGACAGCGTCCGGCCCACCGTGGTGCACTACGGTGACAAGGTCACCGTCTACGGTGTGGGCGTGAACCAGCTGTTCGCTCTCACAATCGGTGCCGACCTCTTTCCCGATCGCTTCTCCCTGCAGGGCAACCCGGACGGCCTCAGCTCCGAAGAGTGGTGGGTGCCATATCCCGCTTCGACCGGGAAGCCCTTGTACTTCGCCCCCGATGGCGCTGGCCCCGTCGCTGTTCCCGTGACCGTGGTGGACACCGATCTGTTCGAGCCCGACTCGGCGGCCCCGGCTCCCGTCGTCGCCACGGGGCCCGGCGGCCCTCGCGTGATCGCGAACCTTCCGGTTCTGTACTTCAACCCGGCACTGTATTTCGAGCCGGTCGATTTCACGGTGCCGCGCGTCAATCTCCCGGTCGACTGGCTCAGCTTCGCGATCTCGGATTCGACGCAGCCGATTTCATTCGTGGTGACGTCCACCGTCTTCAACGACACCTCGGCCGCGTTCACCTACTTCGCGGATTCCGTCGAGTACAACACCTGCTCCGGCCTCTACTGCGTCTCGCCGACCTCGCGGATCATCTTCCCGGGGACACAGTGGATCTGCAACGGCCAGTTCTTCTTTTCGAACGGGGTTCGCCTCCCGCAGGTCGTGGCGGCCTTCACCCACTCCTTCTCGTCGCATCCGGAATTCATCCAGTTCTATTCCACGCCGGGCCGCTACGAGTTGGCCGTCGTGCGGGGGTACGTGTCGCGCCTGCCGCCGGACCGCTTCGAGGAGAACGACCTGTGGTGCATGGACGTGGACAACACGTTCACGCAATCGAGCGATTCGAGTCCCACCTCACCGGCCGCGAAGCACATCGTGATCGGCCGCCCGGGCGCCGGCCAGAACGGGTTCTGGTTCGACTCGACGCTGACCATGGACAACCCGGGGGACGCCGACTTCATCCGGTTCCGTGTGCAGCCGCCGGTGGCGCTCCCGGACACTTTCGTCACGATCCACGTCAAATCCCGGCCGTTCGGGGTCATCGATCCGTCGGACATCGACGTCTATGTGATGCGGGTCAGCGACTTCGCCTTCATGGGAGGCTCGGTCTCCGTCGGCTCCGACGAGTCCATGACCCTCAACCTCCCGGCCGGTGACTACTATCTCGCGGTGGTGGACGTGGCGGCGCAGCCGACGCGCTACGCCGTCTGCATCGTCAAAGGGATAGGCTGCGTGCCGCCCGGCGCTCCGCCGCAGCTGACGCTGGCGCCTTCGGTGACCCGTCTGCCGCGACGCGATCCGCATCGCGATCCGACCGTGCCGCCCGCCGGGATGTCGCTGCCCCTGTCGAACGGGAGGACATCATCGCCGCATCGGTGACGCAGTGCGTCAAGTGCCACACCTCGCTCCCCGATAACAGCCGGTTCTGCTTCGCCTGCGGAGCCGACCAGACGGGTGGCGGGGTGGACGCGCAGGCGTCCGGACCGGTGGAGGCGCTCCAGGCCCGGTTGCAGCGGCTGGTGCAGGGCAAGTACGACATCCTCAGGCTGCTCGGCAAGGGCGGCATGGGCGCCGTGTTCCTCGCGCACGACCTGACGCTCGAGCGCGAGGTCGCGATCAAGGTCCTGCCCCCGGACTTCTCGACCGATCCTCAGGTCATCAAGCGGTTCCAGCAGGAAGCAAAGACGGCCGCCAAACTCGACCACACCAACATCATCCCGATCTACCGGGTGGAGAGCGAGCAGGGGCTCAACTACTTCGTCATGAAGTACATCTCGGGTACTTCGCTCGAGGACGTGCTGGAATCGAAGCAGCCGCTCACCTTCGACTACGTGCAGCGCATCCTGTGGGAAGCCGCGTGCGCGCTGGGCCACGCGCATTCGCGCGGCGTGGTGCACCGCGACGTGAAGCCCGCCAACATCATGTTCGACCACGACGGGCGCGTGATGCTCACCGACTTCGGCATCTCCAAGGCGCTGCAGTCGGCGAGCGGGCTCACCGGCACCGGCATGATCATCGGCACGCCGCATTACATGGCGCCCGAACAGGCCAAGGGACAGCCGGTCGACGGCCGCGCCGATCAATACTCGCTCGGCGTCGTGGCGTACCGGCTGCTGGCCGGCTCGCTGCCGTTCAGCGGCGACTCGGTGCATACCATCCTCTACAAGCACATTTTCGAGGAAGCCCCGCGCGTCTCCGCGCTGCGCAAAGACATCCCCCGCTTCCTGACCGATCCGATCCAGCGGGCGCTCTCCAAGGATCCCGTCGAGCGGTTCCCCACGATGGAGGACTTCGCCACCGCGATCTGGCCGGAGCAGCCCGTGTCGGCCACGGGAAAGGCGACGCCGCGCCCGGTGCTCAAACGGCCGGCACCCGGCGCGCGAACGGGAGCGCCGGTGACGGCGGACGCACCCACCGAGCATGTGGCGTCGGCAGCGGCCGCGCCGACGACGCCACTGCCGTCGGTGCGAGCCCGGACCGCGCCCGCCGCGCGGCCCGCGGCGAAGCAGTCGTCCAGGGCGGGCCTGTGGGTGCTGCTCGTCGTCGTGGCCGCGGGGGCCGGCGGATACGTGTGGTGGAGCGGGCGCAACAGCGCCGGCACGGGAGACGGCGAGCCGTCGGCCTCGAATCCTCCCGCTGCACCGCCCGCGGCGAATCCAGCCCCGGCGGCCACTCCGCAATCGCTCTCCGTCGCGACGCAGACCCGCAACACGACGGCGACGGTCGTCGCCCCACCGCCGAATCAGGCGCCGGCCGCGTCCGATCGGCGCGTGACCACGCCGCGGCGTGAGTCCCCGCGGCAGCCTCCGGCGCGCCAAGCGCCGCCGCCCGTGGTCCAGCCGCCACCACAGCAGGCACCGGCCGAGCAAATGGGGTCGCTGACCATCGACTCCGACCCGTCGGGAGAGGTCTTCATCGACGGCGTGGATGTCGGGCCGACTCCGCTGGTCAACTACGCGTTGAAGCCGGGGACTCACCAGCTGCGGATAGAGGCCCCGGGTTTCCGGACACACTCGAGGACGGTCCAGGTCTCCGCCGGCCCGGTGCGCCTGGGGCGTGTAACACTGACTCCCCAATGAGGAAGAAGCTGATGCGACACGCCGTCGTCGTTCTGCTCGCTCTGTTGCTGCCTGCCGTCTCGCCGGCCCAGGTGATCCAGAGTGCCGCGCTGCGCCGGGCCGTCGCGGCCTACGATGCGGTCGACTTCCCCCAGGTCATCGTGCAGGCCCGGGCGGCGTTGCGGGAGCGACTCACCGCGCCCGAGCGCGCGCGTGCCGAAGAGCTGCTCGGGTTCGCCTTCAGTGCGACCAATCAGCCCGATTCGGCGATCGCCGCGTTTCGGGAAGCGATTCAGCTCGATCCCGACCGCCAGCTCGATCCCCGGCGCATCTCGCCGCGCATCACGGGATACTTCAACGCCGCCCTCGGTCAGGTCCTCGTGGTGCGGCAGCTGAAGGTCGACACGGCGCGGTTCATCTCCGGGTCGGCGGGCGCGGGAGTACCGATCCGCTTCACCATCACGACCCCCGCCCGCGTGCGCACGCGCGCCGTGAGCGGCGCGAACACCCTGCTCATCGATTCCGGCGTCGTGGTGGGGACGTACAATCTCCGGTGGCCGGCGACGCTGGCCGGCGGCGACCCCGTGACGCCCGGGACGTGGAGAATCCTCGTCGAAGCGTTCGGATCGGGGCAATACACCACCTCCGCCTACCAGGATGTGCAGATCACGGCCGGCGCGGTGGACACGCTGCCGCATCTCACGGCGCTGCCGGGCTACACGACGCTTCCGGAGACCGAGATCCCGCCCCAGAGCGGCCGGCCGCTGGGCATCGCGCTGCTGTACACCGGCTTCGCGGGTGCGGGCGCGCTCGCCCTGAACAACGGCGATCTCGGCACCGCCACCGGGCGGGAGATCGGCGTCGCCGCCGGCGCTGCCCTGATCACGGGCTTCGTAATGATGCTCCGGAAGCCGGCGCCCCGGCCGGCACTCGGCAACATCCAGTACAACCGCCTGCTGAAAGAGCAGCTCGCGCGCCGTAATGCCGATATCACGGTGCAGAACGCCCAACTGCGTCGTCAGGTGCAGCTCACCGCGGTGCCGGTTCCCAAGGTGGCACGATGAACCGCACGCTCGTCGTCACGCTGGCGCTCGCCGCCGCGGGTGCCTCCGCCCCCGCCCAGACGGTCCTGCTCGGCGTCCACGGCGCGCTCGGCGACTATCGGGAAGTGTCGTCCAACCTCCGCTACGGGGGAGGGGGCTTCGGCGGGTCGCTGGCGCTGCACGTCGGCCGCCTCAGCGCCGAGGGCATCGTGACGCGGATCAGCTTCA
>DATDED010000400.1:0-9304 GCA_036523455.1 Gemmatimonadales bacterium | reverse complement strand
CGGCCCGTCGCTTTCTCCGCGTTCAACGCGGCGCTGCCCGACATCGTGCAGGTCGGCGGCGTGTGGACGCCACCCGAGCTGCGCAACCGGGGTTACGGGCGCGCCGTGGTGGCAGGGTCGCTGCTCGACGCCCGCTCCCGTGGCGTCACACGCGCCGTGCTGTTCGCCGAACGGGAGGACGCCAAGCGGGCCTATGTGGGAATCGGGTTCAGGGTGGTGGGCGAGTACGGATTGTTGCTCTTCGACTGACGTCCGGATCCGCACCCAACTTTCCCCCCCCGCAGGCTATCAGCTATCGGCTATCGGCTAGACCGATAGCTGACAGCCGACAGCCGATGGCGCATGTTTCGGCATGACCGCCGGCTACTCGTCACGGAGCCTCCCTGACAAACTGGGCATCAAGCCTCACACCCGCATCGCCCTGCTCAACGCGCCGCGTGGGTACGGCGTCACGCTCCGCCCCCTGCCTCCCGGGCTGCGGGTAACGGGGAGCCTGCGAGGCACGTTCCCGTTCATCCAGTTCTTCACGACGTCCCGCCGGGATCTCGAGCGGCGCTTTCCCGCGCTGTTTCGGGCCCTGGCCCAGGACGGCGCGCTGTGGATCTCCTGGCCCAAGCAGTCCTCGGGGGTGAACACGGATCTGACCGAGGACGTCATCCGGGCCGTGGCGTTGGCCGGAGGTCTCGTGGACGTAAAGGTTTGCGCCGTGGACGACGTGTGGTCGGGCCTCAAGCTGGTGCGCCGCACCCGGGACCGGGTGCGGCCGAAAGCCGATAGCCGATAGCCGATAGCCGATAGCACTTTACAAGACAAAGTACTTGACAAGAATGACCGAATCCCCCAAATTGCCCCCCAGCATGGCGTCGCCGCAGCCGCTCGCCGATCGCGCGCTCGACAACTTGCGCTACATCCGGGCCACGATGGAGCGCGCGGGCTCGTTCACCGCGGTGCCCGGCTGGGGCATGGTGGCGATCGGCACGAGTGCGCTGGCCGCGTCGCTCATCGCCGCGCGTCAGGCTTCCTTCCTGGACTGGCTCGTCGTCTGGCTGGTGGAAGCGATGCTGGCGCTGGCCATCGGGGGCTGGACGATGGTCCGGAAGTCCCGGGCGGCGAACGATCCGATTCTGACGGGCCCCGGGCGTCGCTTCGGCCTGAGCTTCCTGCCCCCGGTGGCGGTGGGCGCCCTGCTGACGGTGGCGCTGTACCTCGGGGGTGATCGGCAGCTCATCCCGGCCGTGTGGCTGCTGCTGTACGGCACGGGGGTCGTGACGGGCGGCGCCTTCTCGGTGCCGGTGGTACCGGTGATGGGCGTCGGGTTCCTGGCGCTCGGGGGGGCGGCACTGTTCGCCGCCGGTGCGGCGAACTGGCTGCTCGCAGCGGGTTTCGGCGGCCTGCATATCGTCTTCGGACTGTGGATCGCGCGGAGGTACGGTGGCTAAATCGAACGCAATCCGGCATCCCGCCGCCACGAGCGGCGCGGCCTCCGCCCGCGGCGCGGCCCGCGCCGCCGCCGAGCTCGATCGCCTGATCCACGAGCGGGTCCGCCTGGGCATCGTGGCGGCGCTCGCCGGCGTAGAGCGGGCCAGCTTCAACGAGCTCAAGAGTCTGCTCAAAGTCTCCGACGGCAACCTCAGCGTGCATGCGCGCAAGCTCGAGGACGCCGACTACATCGCCTGCACCAAGTCGTTCGAGGGCCGCACGCCCCGCACCGAATACCGCCTGACCGCCACCGGCCGCCGGGCGCTGGAGCGGTATCTCGATCACATGGAAGCCCTGATTCACGCCACGCGCTGACGGGAGTTTTTTTTCGAGGTTCGACTTTATGACACAAAGTTCTCTGCACGTTGCGATCATCATGGATGGTAACGGCCGCTGGGCCGAGCGGCGCGGCCTCGAACGAACCGCGGGCCACCGCGTCGGCGCCACCGCCGTGCGGCGCATCGTCGAGGCCGCGCCGGCGCAGGGCATCACCGCCCTCACGCTGTTCGCGTTCTCCTCCGACAACTGGAAACGGCCCCCGCACGAGGTGAGCGCTCTGATGCGGCTGTTCGCCCGCCACCTGCGTACCGAAACGGCGCGTTGCATGGAGGAGGGCGTGACGCTGCGCGTCGTCGGGCGGCGCGACCGGCTGCCCGGCCCGCTGGTCGAAGCCATCGAGCGCAGTGAAGCGGCGACCACCGGCGGCGCGCGCCTCGAGCTGCGGCTCGCCGTGGATTACTCCGCCCGCCACGCCATCGAGACGGGCCGGCTCCTCCCGGACGTGGATCTGCTGATCCGCACCGGCGGCGAGCAACGCCTCTCCGATTTCCTGCTGTGGGAGTGCGCCTACGCCGAAATCCTGTTCACGCAGACGCTGTGGCCCGACTTCGGCGCCGCGGACCTCGCGGCCGCCGTGTCCTGGTTCCACGGCCGCGAGCGCCGCTTCGGCGGCCTCAAGGAGACCGCATGATCACCGACAGTATGGGCGCCGTCTCGTTCGGCCTGTTCATTGTCGCCGTGCTCGGCACGCTCGCACTCGGCGCCGGTTACGTGCTGGCCCTGCTCCTGAAGCGCGCCGTGTGGGCGCGCTGGATCCTGCGGATCGAGCTGGCCGGGCTGGCGCTGTACCTGGTGCTGTTCCTCCTCGCCTCGTTCACGAGCGGCAACCGCGAGCTCGCGGTCGGCGAGGAGAAGCACATCTGCGAAGTGGACTGCCATCTGGCCTACGCGGTGACCGGCACGCGCACGGCGCACCAATGGGACGGGAAGACGGCGCAGGGCACGTTCTACGTGGTGACCGTGCGAGTCCGCTTCGACTCCGGCACGATCGCCCCCTGGCGCCCGCGGAACATCCCCCTGTCCCCCAACGGGCGCACCGTCGCGCTGGTGGACGGCCAGGGACGCCGCTATCCCGCGGCCGCCGACGCGCTGCACCGCCAGCTCCTCCCCGGCCAGGAGTACTCGACTGATTTCGTCTTCGACCTCCCCGCCGGTGCGACCAACCCGCGGCTGATTCTGGCGAGCGGCGACTGGCCCACGCACCTCATGATCGCCCACGAGAACGCCTTCCTGCACGGGAAGGTGCTGTTCCGGTTGTCCGCATGAGCACCGCGACGACGACGCCCGCCACCCGGCTGAGCCTCTCCCTGCTCGCCCTGGGCCTCGGGCTCGGCCTGCTGGCCGATCAGCTGATGCGCGCGATGCCCTGGGGCCTGAACTTCACCCTCTGCATCCTGGCGTTCTTCGCCGCCGGCGTCTGGGCGGTTCGGCACTTTCGGCTGCCCGTCTCGGCCGACACTCCCTGGCTCGCCTTCTCCGCCGTGCTGTGCGCGGTCGCATTCGTGCGCCGCGACTCCGAAGCCCTGCACCTGCTGGACGTCGGCGCCCTGATCGGCGCCATCGCCCTCACCGCCCTCGCCGCCCAGGGCGCCTCGGTCCGGTTGCGCGGCATCTCCGCCTACGTCATCGCCGTGTGCGTCGGCTGCGCCAATGCCTGGTTCGGCGGACTCCGCCTGGTGCTGGGCGACATTCCCTGGCGCGACCTGCAGGCCGGGGGCCGCTGGCGCCACCTCGGGTCCGTCGCGTTCGGCCTGCTCGTCGCGGTGCCGCTGCTGCTCGTGTTCGGCGGGTTGTTCGTGTCCGCGGATGCGGCCTTCGCCGCGTTCGTCTCGAGCATCCACGTCGACCTCGAGACCGTCACGTCCCACGTGTTCCTCGTCGCCGTGTTCGCCGGTCTGTCGGCCGGCACGCTGCGTGGCGCCTTTCTCGGCAGCGCCCGCATCGCCGCGCTGGGCGAGCGCCTGGAATCGCCTGGCGTGCGGTTCACGACGACCGCCACCGTGCTGGCCGCGCTCGACCTGTTGTTCCTGCTCTTCGTCGCGCTGCAGGCACGCTGGCTGTTCGGGGGCGCCGGCGTGATCGAGGCGACCACCGGCCTCACGGTGTCCGAATACGCCCGCCGGGGATTCTTCGAGCTGGTCACGGCGGCAGCGCTGGTGATTCCCCTGCTCCTCGTGGCCGACTGGGCGACGCTGCGGGAGAACCGGAAGGAGGAACAGTCGTTCCGCGCGCTCGCCCTGCTGCTGGTACTCCTGGTGGGCGCCCTGCTCGCTTCGGCCCTGCAGCGGATGCTGTTGTACGTAAACCTGTTCGGGCTCACCGAGCTGCGGCTCTACACCTCCGCGTTCATGGTCCTGCTGGGCGGCGTGTCGGCCTGGCTCGCCTGGACGGTGCTGCGCGGCGCGCGCGCGCGGTTCGCTTTCGGCGCCCTCGTCCAGACGACGGCCGTCCTCGCCGGGCTGCACATCGCGAATCCGGATGCGCTCATCGCCCGGGTGAACCTCGGCCGCGACCCCGGCGCCGTCCCCCTCGACGCCACCTACGTGGCCGGCGCGCTCAGTGCCGATGCGGTGCCCGTGCTGCTCGCCTCCCTGCCCCGCCTCGGTGCAGCCGAGCGGGCGCAGGTCGCGCGTTGCCTGCTCGAGCGCTGGGGCGCCGGGAGCCACCGCGGACGCGACTGGCGTTCGTGGAACTGGTCGGCCTCCCGCGCCCTCACGCTGGTCCATGAGCGCAGGCCGGCGCTCGAGGCGTTGCTCTCGCCCGGTCCCGGTCCCTGCCGCCCGCGCGACTGATGGATCTCGTCGCCGCCGGGCTCGCCGTCACCGTCGCGCCGCTGTTCATCGGATCGGTCGCGGTGATCCACGACCTGCGCCGCGCCCGGCACGACGTTCGAACCAGCATCCTGATCGCGGGAGGCATCTGGATCGGCATCGCGATGTGGACGACGCTCATCGCGGCCCTCCTCGTCAGCCCGATCGGCCTTCGGTAGATTGCGGGCGCCCCGTCACCCCTGCGCCCCACGGCTGAGGAGCCCATGCCGCGCATCGTCCAGGTGGACGCCTTCACAGACCAGGCATTCGCCGGCAACCCCGCCGCGGTGTGCATCCTCGCCCACGCCGCCGACAAGCGCTGGATGCAGCAGGTAGCCGGCGAGATGAACCTCTCGGAAACGGCCTTCCTCTTCCGTCAGGACGACGCCTGGAACCTGCGCTGGTTCACTCCGACGGTGGAAGTGGACCTGTGCGGCCACGCGACGCTCGCCTCGGCTCACGTCCTGTGGCAAGACCGTCATCTGCAGCCGGGCACGCAGGCACTGTTCGACACGAAAAGCGGGCGCCTCACCGCGGAGCGCAACGGCGACTGGATCGAGATGGACTTCCCCGCCGAACCAGCGCATCCGGTCGAGCCGCCGGAATTCCTGCTGCCGGCGTTGGGGATCAAGGCCAAATACGTCGGCAAGAACCGGATGGACTACCTGGTCGAAGTCGGTTCCGAGACTGAGCTGCGCACCATGCGCCCGGATTTCACGCGGCTGCGCACGCTGCCGGTCCGAGGGGTGACCGTCACCGCGCCCGCGGTGGAGGATGAGTTCGACTTCGTGTCGCGGTTCTTCGCCCCCGGCTCCGGAGTGGACGAAGATCCCGTGACCGGCTCCGCCCACTGCTGTCTCGCGCCCTATTGGGGAGCGAAGCTGGGCAAGACCGAGATGACCGGCTTCCAGGCCTCGACCCGCGGCGGCGTCGTGCGCGTGCGCACAGCCGGCGATCGCGTGATCCTCGGCGGCCAGGCGGTCACAGTGCTGCGAGGCGAGCTGTTGCCGGAGTAGGACGCCGCCTAGCTTCGGTGGACATGACGACGGCAGCGATTCACCGCTCGACCCGCCTGTTGGGGTACGTCTACGCGCTCGGCGCGGGATGCTTGTGGGGGACGACCGGCCCACTCTCGACTGCTCTGTACGCGCAGGGGGAGACCCTGACCGGTATCGGCCTTTGGCGGTTGGTGCTGGGATTGCTCATGGTGGTCGGCGGCGTGGCCGGTGGCTACCTCGAGGAGGCCCACCCCAACACGAGGAGTTGACGTGTCATCGCTGATCGATCTGAGCCACGTCGTGACGGACGGGATGGTGACCTACCCCGGGCTCCCCGCACCGGTCATCCGCGACCATCTGAGCCGGGAGGCCTCGATCGGGCGTTACGCGCCGGGGACCGAGTTCCAGATCGGCCGCATCGAGATGGTAGCGAACACGGGCACCTACGTGGACGCGCCGTTCCACCGTTACGCCGGCGGGACCGATCTCGCCGGTCTGGACCTCTCGGCCCTCGCGGATCTCCCGGGGCTGGTCGTCCGCGCGGGCGGCTCCACCCCGGCGATCGACCACGACGTCTTCACCACGATCGATCCGCGCGGCCGGGCGGTGCTGATCCACACCGGCTGGGACCGCCATTGGGGTACGGATACGTACGGCGCCGGCGGGCATCCCTTCCTCACGCGGGCCGCGGCCGAGCATCTGGCCCGTGCCGGTGCACGGCTCGTGGGCATCGACTCGCTGAACATCGACGACGCGACCGACGGGACCCGTCCCGCGCACACCGTGTTGCTCGGCGCGGAGATTCCCATCGTGGAGCATCTGACCGGGCTCGACCGGCTGCCCGGCGACGGGTTCCGGTTCTTCGCGGTGCCGCCGAAGGTGATGGGAATGGGCTCGTTCCCGGTGCGCGCGTTCGCGCTGGTGCCTTCCGCCTAGCGATGGAGAGGGACGTGCTCGATTCCGTTCTCGCCGCATGCCTCGGCGTCGTCATCGGATTGCTGGTCGGATTCGTCTACTTCCTGATCTGGAAGGCACGTCATACCGGCCTCATCCGCCAGGACGCCGTCCAGCGCAGCCAAGCGGTGACCGTTGGCAAGGTCTCCGAACAGCTCCTGCCCTACCTGCCCGGCTTCCGCTTCAACCCCAAGGACGCGCGATTCCTGGGAAGTCCGGTCGATCTCGTGGTGTTCGACGGGCTGGCCGAGGGCGAGCTACGCGGCGTGTGGTTTCTGGAAGTGAAGACCGGGAATGCGGTCCTGAGCGCCCGCGAGCGCCAGATCCGCGACGCCATACTCGAGAAGCGCGTGGGGTGGGACGAGCTGCGCCTACCCCGCGGCTGAACTCCACCACCTCCACAACCTCCACCGTCCTCCCCCGTCCTCCACCGCCCTCCCTAAAACGTCAGCTCCACTCCCAGCCGCACCAGCCGCGGCGATCCGAAGTAGAACAGCGGCTGCGCGAAGTCCCGCGCGGCGGCGAGATACAGCGGCACCAGCTCACCGGGACCCTCGATGAGCCCGTTGCCGTCCTGGTCGGCCCACGGGCGGTAGCGCCGCGACTCATAGGGGATCGGCTCGGGATGTTCCTGATACGCCGCCTGCGCGATGGACTGCAGCGTCGCGTCGGTCAGCCCCGGCTGACCGGTGTCGCGCCGCACGGCGACCGTGTTGCGGCGGTTGAGGATGTTCCGGGCATCGAGATAGACGCCGCCGCTCATGCCCCACAGGCGCAGCGGGCGCCGCACCAGCGCGTCGAGCGAATACTCCGGCGGGAGACGGTACGTGTTGGGCAGGCCGATGAGCGTGTCGCCGGCGGTGTTGGTGCGCGAGTACGGGAGGCCCGAGCCGAAGTGGAAGATGGCCGCGGCCTCGAGTCCGCCGAACAGGGAGCTGCCGAGCAGGCGCGGGCCCGCTTCGTCGCTCACCCGCGCCTGACCCACCACGGTGAGGCTGTGGCGCCGGTCGTAGTCGAGCGGGAACTCGACGCGGGCCGGATTGATCGTATCACCGGTCAGGGTGTCGAACCGGATGCGGCGCAGCAGCTGGAAGGCGTTGGTGGCGGTGGCCGTGGCCGACTGGAACGTATACGCCACCCGCAGCCCCCATCCGTGGGCCGGCTCCTTCTCGAAGATCAGCTCGACGCCCTTCACCGTCCCGAAGTCGGCGTTGCCGAAGATCGACGAGTCGGGGTCCAGCCCCAGCGGCACCGACGCCACCAGGCCGTCGAGCCGCTTGATGTACAGGTTGGTCCGCACTGCCGTGATGTCGGTGGGCCGCAGCCGCAGGCTGAACTCGTACTGCGTCGCGTCCTCGAACCCCAGTGCCGGATTGCCGCGGCGGAATCGGCCGGTGCGGGTGGTGTCGTCGAATGCCGCGTCCACGAGGTACTGGAAGTCCGGCGCCTGGCTGAATCGTCCCCAGGTGGCGATGAAGGTCGCCTTGTTGAGCACGGTGGACACCGCGAGCCGCGGATTGAGCGAGCGCTGCGCTCCCAACCCTCGTCCCCCGAGCGCCTGCGGCACGCGGCCGTCGAACTGGTCGTAGCGCAGCCCGATGGTGAACGCCAGGTCCTCGACCCGCAGCTGCGTCTCGGCGTAGGCCGCCGCGCTCAGAGGCCGGAAGTCCGACGCGGTGGGTGGCGGCACGGCGCTGTCCACCGGCAGGTAGGCGAACACCCGCTGGAAGGTCTGCACGCGCTGACCGGCGATTTCGCCTCCCAGGTAGAAATCGGCGTCACGTCCCGATCCCAGAGTCACGTCCAGTTTGCCGCGCAGCTCGCGGAAGCGGTTCCACGCGATGTCGCCCCGCGATCCCAGTCCCAGGAAGAAGGCCGGCACGCCCCAGGGAGTGCGGTCGCTCCAGTCCGGAAGGTCGAAGCCGGGCACGGCCGCGCGCGCGGCCACCGTGTCCTGCCGCCGCGCCAGGTCCTCCCCCAGGAAATGAAAGGTTTCGAACGTGAATGCGCCGAAGTGCTGCGCCGGCTGGTCCGACAGCCCGCCCCGCAGGAACACGCGGTCGAAGTATCCGACGCGCAGATCCACCGTGAGCGGGTTGCGCGCTTCGGGACCCGACGTGTGCTGCAGCTGGCCGGTGAGCAGCGTTCCGCGCACTCGCTGCGCCGGCGCGAGCGCCGGGTCGTACTTGTAGGCCGCATCGAACAACAGACGCTGCTCGACCGAGTGGAGGCCGAAGAGCCGCAGCGTTTGCCGCGCGCCCACAGGGATCGTGAACTTGAGCGTGGCGTCGTAGCGCTCGCCCGAGTTGTGGGGCAGCAGCGACGGATTCTGGTTGCGCGGGTCGCGGGGATCGGGCGGTGGCGGGGCGTTGACCGGATCGGCGTCGAGCCGCCCCTGCACGTCCAGCACGCCGGCCAGTCCGATGCCGTGCGTGAGCGGTCCCGAGCCGCTCAGCACCACCCGGTCGATGCCGTAGTCCCATCCTCGTGGCAGCGGGCGGTCGCTCTCGTAGGCGGCCCGGCCTTCCCAGCGCTCGCCGGCGTCCTTCGTCACGACGTTGATCAGTCCCGAGATGGCCTGCCCGTAGCGCGCGGAGAACCCGTTGGTGACGAGCGACGCCTCGGTGAGGATGTCGGGGGGAATCCGGATGCCCAGCGACCCGGTCGAGGCGTCCAGCTGGTTCTTCACGCCGATCCCGTCCAGCACGAAGGCCTGCTCGCCCA
>DATDED010000399.1:0-2559 GCA_036523455.1 Gemmatimonadales bacterium | reverse complement strand
CTGGTCCGCCCCCCACCTGGGGGAACTCTCCCCAGCAGATGCCGCCCTCGTCCGAGCTCACCCCGCAGCTGTGGTTCCAGCCGGAGTTGAGGGTGAGCAGCGGCATCGCGAGCGGGACGGCACTGGGTGTGGCGGACGTCGCGGCCGTGCCGTTCCCCAGCCGCCCGCGGGCGCCCGATCCCCAGCACTCGACCGCGCCGGCGACCGTCCGCGCGCACGTGAACGTCCCGCCGGCCGACACGTCGGCGAACGCCGGAGCCGGGCTCGACCCGATCGGGTAGGGACTCTGCGCCAGAGCGGCGACGCCGAGCTGGCCGAGGCCGTTCTCCCCCCAACACCAGACCCGGCCGTCGTCCTCGAGCGCGCAGGTGTGGCGGAACTCGCCGGCGCTGAGCGACGTGAATCGCACGCGGGCCACCTGGATCGTGACCGCCGCGTGGGCGCCTTCCACCGTGGCGTTGACGGTCGTGCTGCCTGCGGCGACCGCCTCGAGGAGGCCGGTCGGGGAGACCCGGGCCACGAGCGTATCGCTGCTGCCCCACGTCACGACGCGCCCACCGAGCGCCAGACCGCTCGAGTCGCGGGGCGACGCGACGAGCGCCACGACGCCGTGCGGCACGAGGGTGATGTCGCCCTGATCGATGGTGACGCGGGCGACCCGGCCGATGACCCGGACGTGGGCGCCACCGCTCACGCCGTCGACGGTGGCGCTGATCGTCGCCGCGCCGGCACCGATCCCCGTGACCAGCCCCGTGGCCGATACGGGCAGGTGCACGGGGTCCGAGCTCGTCCACAACACCGGGCGACCCGTCACGGGCCGGCCGGCGGAGTCCTGCACGGTCGCCGTGAGCTGCAGGCTCTCGCCTTGGGGGAGATCGGTCGAGAGTGGCGCGACGACGACCGACGCAACCGGAGCAGGGAAGGTGAAGGGGGCTTCACAGCCGAGCAATGCGAGCGAGACGAGGAAGACGTGTGGCCGCACCGGGTTTGTGATACGCCGGGTGTGGCAGTCACGCAAGATAGCGGCCTGGCGGTTGCCGGAGTCATATTCCCGGACCCTCTTTTCCAAGGCTTTCGACTGCCCAAACGCACGCCGACCCGCCCTGCGCGGCGCGCCGCCGCCCGTACTCCGTCCCGCGACCGCGGCGCGGCACTGATGCGCCTCAGCACGGCGATCGCCACGGCGGAGACCGAGACGGAGATCTGCCGTGCGGTGGCTGAGCGTCTGCGCGACGAGGCGCTGGGCTACGACTTCGTCGCGCTGCTGCTGGTCGACGCGCCCACGGGCGACCGCGTGCTGGTGGCGAGCGCAGGGTGGGCGGAGGCGCCGGAAGGGCTGCGCGTGAAACCGGGCCAGGGATTGAGCGAGCGCCCGCTGCTCGACGGCCGGCTGCATTACACACCCCAGGTGACCCGCGACACCCGCTACCTGCCGACCCGAAACGAAGGGTCGGAGGTGGACGTGCCGGTGCTCATCAATCGCGAGCTGGTAGGCGTGCTGGTGGTGGAGAGCAATCGGCCCGACGCCTTCGACGCGCAGGATCTCGAGATCCTGACCGCGGCGGCTCACCAGACCGGCATCGCCATCGGCCGGGCGCGGCTGCTGGCCGCCGAGCGTCAGCGCGCCGACGAACAGGAAGCGCTGCGTGCCACGATGGCCGACCTCTCGGCCCAGCTCGAGCTGTCCACGCTGCTGCAATCCGTGCTGGAGCGCGCGGTCGCCCTCCTTCGGGTGAGCCACGGGGAGCTCGCGATCTACGACGCTCCCGCGCAGCAGCTCGAGATCGTCGCCAGCCACAACGTGGGCCACCGCGACACCACGGGGACCCGCATGGCGGTCGGCGAGGGGGCGATGGGGTACGTAGCGCGCACCCGTGAGCCGCTCCTCATCCCCAACTACCTCGAATGGGCCGGCCGGTCCGAGCAGTACGCCGCAGTGGATTTTCACGCGGTCATGGTGGCCCCGCTGGTCGTGGGCGGCGAGCTGGTGGGCGCCATCGCCTTCATGGACCGCGATCCCCACCGGCGGTTCGGCGAGGACGATCTCCGCCTGCTGAACCTGTTCGCCCCGCAGGCGGCCATCGCGATCGCCAACGCGCGGCTGTTCACCGCGGCGCAGGAGCAGCGCCAGTACTTCGCGGAGCTGGTGCTCAACAGCCCCGTGGCGATCGTGACCCTCGACGTCGGGCACCGGGTCGTCTCGTGCAACCCCGCCTTCGAGAAGATGTACGGCTATCGCGAGGCGGAGGTGATCGGCCAGAATCTGGACGACCTGATCACCACGGAGACGACACGCTCGGAGGCCGTGGGATACACCGAGCAGGCGCTGGCGCGCCGGCCGGTGAAGGTCATCAGCCAGCGGCGCCGCAAGGACGGCAGTCTGGTGGACGTGGAGGTGCTGGGAGTTCCGGTGATCGTGAACGGCCGGCGGGTCGGGTTGATGGCGTTGTATCACGACATCACGGAGCTGCTGTCGGCGCGGCGCGACGCGGAGGCGGCCAACAGCGCGAAGAGCCAGTTCCTGGCCAGCATGAGCCACGAGCTGCGCACCCCGCTCAA
>DATDED010000398.1:0-4471 GCA_036523455.1 Gemmatimonadales bacterium | reverse complement strand
AGCACCGGGTCGGCCCACCACCAGCCGCGGCGCCCCAGCAGCAGGCCCACGATGACCCCGGCGGTGATGAAGACGTCGCTGCGGGTGTGGGCCGCGTCGGACACGAGCAGCTCGCTCTGCAGCTCCTCTCCCCGGCGATGCTCGTACCACGCCACCAGGGCATTGATGCCGAGCCCGCCGACCAGAATCAGCAGCTGAGCGCCGGTCACATGGGGCGCTGCGTGGGCGCCCCCTCCCAGCAGCCGCGTCACGGCGTCCCGCGCCAGCTCGAAGCAGGTGACCGACAGGAAGCCGACGATCGCCAGCGCGCCCAGGGTCTCGAACTTCTCGTGCCCGTAGGGATGGTCCTCGTCGGGCGCCTGCGCCGCCACGCGCACCACGACCAGGGCGAGGATGTTGTTGAGGGCGTCGACGGAGGAGTGCAGGGCGTCGCCCAGGACGGCGAGCGAGCGCGCGGACAGTCCGACCGCAACCTTGGCGGCGACGACGGCCAGGTTGGCGAAGAACAGGCCGATGAGCACACGCCGGACCTGTGCTGTCCGGTCATGCGCCGCCCCCTCACGCCGGGCGTGCCGGGCGGGGCGGGGCCGCGAGGGCCGGGCGGCTGGCATGGATGCAAGCTTGTAAGGCAGGCGCGGAGAGTCAACGGGGAGGGCGCTTCAGTCAGCGGCCCGGAGCAGCGCACCCTTCAGGTATCCCGTCTCCGGGATGTTCAGGATCTCCGGATGGTCGGTTGCCGCGCCGGTCAGCTGCAGCAGCTCGAGGCGGCGGCCGCTGTCCCCCGCGGCGGCGCCCAGCATCCCCAGAAAGTCGGCCCGGTGGACGTGGTAGGAGCAGGAGCAGGTGAAGAGCGCTCCAGCGGGCGCGAGCAGGCGCATGGCCCGGAGGTTGATCTCCTTGTAGCCGGCGAGCGCGCGGGGCAGGGACGCGCGGGTCTTGGCGAAGGCGGGCGGATCGAGCACGATGGTGTCGAACCGGTCGCCGGCGCGCTCCAGCGCCCGCAGCAGGTCGAACGCGTTGGCCTCGCGCCAGGAAATGTTGGTGAGGCCGTTGAGTGACGCGTTCTGTGCGCCGCGGGCCAGGGCCTCGGCGCTCTGATCTACGGCCAGCACCGTCGCGGCGTGCCGCGCGAGGTGCAGGGCGAAGGATCCATGGTAGGTGAAGACGTCGAGCGCCCGCCCCCCCGGTCGCGTATGCTCCCCCACGAGGAAGCGGTTGTCCCGCTGGTCGAGAAACGCACCGGTCTTCTGCCCCTGCCGTGGGGCGGCGAGGTAGCGGACGGCGCCTTCTCGCACTTCCACCGCCTCGGGCACCTCGCCGTAGGCCGGCTCCACTTCGAGCGGCAGTCCTTCGTGGCGTCGCACCGCCGTGTCGTGGCGCAACAGTATCCCTTGCGGCTCGAGCGCCTGCCGCAGGCCGGTCAGCACGTCGTCGCGGACCGCCTCCAATCCGGCGGAGAGCAGCTGGGCGACGACGAAGGGGCCGTAGCGATCGACCACCAGCGACGGGAGACCGTCGCCTTCGGCGTGCACCACCCGGTAGGCGGTGGCCGGAATCCCCTCGCGACGGGCGGCGCACGCCGCGATCCGGAAGCGCCACCAGGCCGCGTCGATCGGCTCGTCGCCCGGGGTGAGCAGCCGCAGTCGGATTTCGCTGCGTGGCGAATAGAGGGCCTGGCCGAGCGGCGCGCCGCGCCGGTCCTGGACGCGAACGATCCCGGGGGCGGCCGGGCCGCGCGGCGCCGCGACTACGTCGCTGCGATAGATCCAGGGATGGCCGGCGTCCCAGCGCGCAGCGCCCTTGGCGGTGACCGTCGCGATAGCTTTGTCCGAGTCCATGGCCACCTCCCTCGTCGATCGGCTCCGGCTGATGGTCATCACCGACCGGACGTTGCTCCGGGGGCGCGATCCGGTCGCCGTGTGTCGCGCGGCCGTGCGGGGCGGTGCCACGATGATCCAGGTGCGCGACAAGGAGGCGCCGCCGCGCGACCTGCTCGTGCTCGTCCGGTCCCTGGTCGGTGCGCTGCCGGTTCCCGTGCTGGTCAACGACCGCGTGGACGTCGCACTCGCGGCCGGCGCCGCCGGCGCGCACCTCGGACAGGACGACGTGCCGATCGGCGCGGTGCGGCCCCATGTGCCGCCGGGATTCATCCTCGGCACTTCCGTCGGTTCCGCGGCGGAGGCCGACCGGGCCCGCGCGGAGCCGGCGGACTACTGGAGCATCGGCCCCTGTTTCGCGACCGCCACCAAGTCCGATGCCGGTCCGGCGCTTGGGCCCGCGGGTTTCGCCGCGCTGGCGCGTCTCGCGCCTCCCGCCATGCCGCTGATCGGCATCGGTGGCATCGGGGCCGGCAATGCGTCGCTCATCCTCGGGGCGGGCGCGGCCGGCGTCGCGGTCATCGCCGCTGTGCTTGGGGCTGCGGATCCCGAGTCCGCCGCGCGCGGTCTCGTATTTCCTGCACCTGCTCCTTCACCCGGCGGATCGCATCGAGGTGCTCCTGGTAGCTGACCGAGAAGATGTGCTTGCCGTCCGGCTGCGCCACGAAGTACAGGAACGGGACCCGGGCGGGATACAGGGCCGCCGCGATCGAGGAGCTGTCGGGCTGGCTGATCGGCCCCGGCGGCAATCCGGGGTGCAGGTACGTGTTGTACGGGGACTGGATCAGCAGGTTCTTCTCGTAGACCCGGCGCGGGCGCCGCCCCATCGCGTACACGACGGTCGGATCGGCCTGCAGCAGCATGCCGAGGCGCAGTCGGTTGTGGTACACGGCGGAGACGTACTCGCGGTCGGGCGCGTAGCGCACCTCCGATTCGATGATCGACGCCAGCGTCACCAGGTCGTGCAGCGACATCTGCATGCTGTCGAGCCGTGCGTCCCAGGCGGGAGGCCAGTGCTGGAGGAATTCCTCGATCATCAGCCGGACCAGCTCCCGGCCGGAGAGGTCGGGTCGGACGGTGTAGGTAGTGGGATAGAGATAGCCCTCGGCGGTCTCCGCATGGGCGCTGCCGCCGAGCAGGGCGAGCAGCTCGGCATCCTGGGTGGCCGCGAGGAACGAGTCGCGCGGCACCTGGAGCTGTCGCGCGGCGAGGTCGGCGATTTCGCCGGCCTGCAGGCCCTCGCGAACGGTGAAGCGGACCAGAATCCCCCGGCCGAGCTGCAGGGCGGCGACGATGTCGGTCCAGCGGGTGTCGCGCCGGAACGCGTAGATGCCGCTCTTCAGCGAGCCGCCCAGGCCCCGGAGACGCGCGTAGAGCTTGAACAGCACGCGGGGAGCGACGATCTGGTGTGCCGTGAGCGAATCCACCGCGGCCGACAGCGTCGCCCCGCGGGGAATCGTGAGGACGATGCACTCCGGCCCCGCGGCATCGCAGGGCGCCGAGGGCTGCACGCGGCAGGCGAGGCCGAGCAGGGCTGCTACAAGGAGGCTTCGCCCGGCGTGTTTCACACCGAGCTCCCGCGGCGGCTGTCCAGGTAGTGCTGCAGCAGCAGGGTCGCGGCGAGGGCATCCACGTCGCCGGCTCGGCCCTCGGTCGTGCCGCCCATTTCGCGCACGGCCCGGCGCACCCGCGCGGTCGTGAACCGCTCGTCCACCAGCTCCACGGGCCGGCCGGAGCGCCGGGCGATGTCTTCCGCCAGCGCGCGGGCGGCGCGGGCCGGCTCGCCTTCGTCGCCCGAGGCCTCGAGCGGGAGGCCCACCACGACGCCGGTGACCTGATGCCGTTCGAGCTGAGCCAGGAAATCCTTCATCGGAAAGCGCCTGCCGGTGCGCCGTGTGAGCGTGGCGAGCGGCTGGGCGAGGGTCTGCGTTTCGTCGGACAGCGCGAGGCCGATGCGGCGCTCGCCCCAGTCGACCCCCAACAGCCGCCCCATTCGTCTACCCCTGCGACATCGTCGCGAAGAACTCCTGGTTCGACTTGGTGCGCTTCATGCGCTCGAGCAGGAACTCGATCGCCTCCACCGGCGGCATGTCGGCGAGGAAATTGCGCAGCAGGTAGACCTTGTTGAGCTCTTCCTTGGCGAGCAGCAGCTCTTCCTTGCGGGTCGAGGTGCGCTGCACGTCGATGGCCGGATAGACGCGGCGGTCCGCGATGCGGCGGTCGAGGATCACTTCCATGTTGCCGGTGCCCTTGAACTCCTCGAAAATGACCTCGTCCATGCGCGAGCCGGTGTCGATCAGCGCGGTTGCGAGAATGGTCAGCGATCCGCCGCCTTCGATGTTCCGCGCCGCGCCGAAGAACCGCTTGGGCTTCTGCAGCGCGTTCGCGTCCACCCCGCCCGAGAGGATCTTGCCCGAGTGCGGCACGACCACGTTGTGGGCGCGGCCCAGGCGGGTGATCGAGTCGAGCAGGATGACCACGTCCTTGCCGTGCTCGACCATGCGCTTCGCCTTCTCGATCACCATGTCGGCGACCTGCACGTGGCGGTCGGCCGGCTCGTCGAACGTGGAGGAGATCACCTCGGCGCTCTTGAC
>DATDED010000397.1:0-14748 GCA_036523455.1 Gemmatimonadales bacterium | reverse complement strand
GCGCCGCCGCTCGTCGCGGCGCGCGCGGCCGGCGTGCCGATCGTCTCCGAGCTCGATCTCGGGTTTCGCGGTCTGTCCGGCGTGCGGTGCATCGCCGTCACGGGGACGAACGGGAAGACGACGACCACGGCGCTGATCGCCCATCTGCTCGCCCAGGCCGGTCTCCGGGCCGAAGCGGCGGGCAACATCGGGCGTCCGCTGACGGACGTGGCGCTCGCCGCCGAGCCGCCGCAGTGGCTCGCGGTGGAGGTCTCTTCGTTCCAGCTGCACGACAGCCCGCACTTCGCGCCGGAGATCGGCGTGCTGACCAACCTCGCCCCCGACCACCTGGACCGTTACCCCGATGTCGCCGCCTACTATGCGGACAAACGGCTGCTGTTTCGCAACGCGACGGACGACAACGTGTGGGTGGTAAACGCCGATGACCCCGCCGCGCTCGAGCTCGCGGCGGCGGCGCGGGGCCGTCGCGTGCGGTTTTCGCTGCGCGGGCCGAGCGACGGCTGGTACGATGCGGCGGAACGGTCCTTGCGTCTGGGGGGTGGCGAGCTGCTGCGCCGTGACGCGCTGCAGCTCCTGGGGCTGCATAACGTCGCGAATGCGCTGGCGGCCGCGCTCGCGGTGCAGGAGGCTGGCATCGGTCCGGCGGCGATCGCCGAAGGCCTGCGCACGTTCCGGCCGCTGCCCCACCGCCTCGAGCCGGTCGGAGAGGTGAACGGTGTTCGCTGGATCAACGATTCCAAGGCGACGAACGTCGCGTCCACCGTGGTGGCGATCGAGGCCATGGACCGCCCGTTCGTGCTGCTGCTGGGCGGGCGCCACAAAGGCGAGCCGTACACGAGCCTCGTCCCGCTGCTGCAGCCGCGCTGCCGCCTCGTCGTCGCCTATGGTGAGGCGGGGCCGCTGGTGGAGCACGACCTCGCCGGTCGGGTCCCGCTCGAACGCGGGGGCGACTTCGACGACGTGGTCGCCCGGGCCCGTCGTGCCGCCAGTCCGGGCGACGCGGTGCTGCTCTCCCCGGCGTGCTCGAGCTACGACATGTTCGCCAACTACGAGGAGCGCGGCGCCACGTTCCGGCGGCTCGCGCTGGCCGCGTGAGCGAGCGGCGCTGGGAGACGCGGCTCATCGCGGTGGTCGCGATGGGGCTCTCGATGATCGGGATCATCGCGGTGTACGGCGCCTCGAGCCTCGTCACGGTACGGGGCGGCGAGATCGTGGGCTCGACATTCGCGCTGAACCAGGCGGTAGGGCTCCTGGTCGGTGGCCTGACCGCGACGATCATCGCGCGCCTCGACTACCACCTGTGGGAGCGGTGGGCGTGGCACATCCTGGGGATCATCGTCCTGCTGCTCCTCGTGCCGCTGTTGCCGTTCACCCACGCCATCGCCCCGATGCGCAACGGGGCGCGCCGCTGGGTCGAGATCGCCGGGCTCTCCATGCAGCCCTCCGAGCTGGCCAAGCTCGCCATCGTCGCGTGGACGGCGATGCTCGCCGCCAAGAAGGGCCCCGAGATGCGCAGCTTCCGCCGCGGCGTGGTCCCCACGCTCGTGATCGTGGCGCCCGTCGTCGGGCTGATCTTTCTCGAGCCCAACCTCTCCATGGCGCTGCTGGTCACGCTGCTCGCCGGGGTGGTGATGTTTTCGGCTGGAGCGCGGATCGGCCACTTCCTGCTGCTCGGCGTCGCCGCTGCGCCCCTCGCGTTCGGGGCGGTCGCCACCGCGCAGTACCGGATGGCGCGCGTGCTCACCTTCCTCAATTCCGGCGGTGCGCCCAGCGAAGCGAGCTGGCAGGTGCATCAGTCGCTCGTGGGCATCGGCGCCGGACGGCTGCTGGGCGTCGGCATCGGTCACGGGCAGCAGAAGCTCGGTTATCTCCCCTACGCCTACTCCGACTTCATCTTCTCCACACTCGGCGAGGAGTGGGGGTTTCTCGGCGTGCTGTTGCTCGCCGTGGGATTCGGCTTGTTCGTCTGGCTCGGTTTTCGCATCGCGCGCTCGGCGCGCGATCCGTTCGGACAGCTGCTCGCGGCGGGGCTCACCGCGCTCATCGGCATCGGGGCGGTCCTGCACATCGGCGTGTCCCTGGCCGTGCTCCCCGCCACCGGGGTCACGCTCCCCTTCGTGTCCTACGGACGATCGAGCCTGCTCGTCTCCCTCATCGCGACGGGCATGCTCATCAGCGTGGGTCAGCGACGCACCGGGCGGGCGGCGGGGGAGTGAGGCAATTGCGGATTGTCGATTGCGGATTGCGGATTGGCGGGAGGAGGTTCGGTCGGCTCACGACCTTCCCTTCGACAATCCGCAATCCGCAATCTGCAAACCGCAATGGGAAGGGTGGTGGGATGTGAAGGTTCTTTTCGCCGGGGGAGGGACCGGCGGCCACCTGATGCCCGCGCTCGCGCTGGCGCAGGCGCTGCGCGAGGCGCGCCCGGACGCCGAAGCCGTGCTGGTGGGCGCCGAGCGGGGCATCGAGGCCGAGGTGCTGCCGCGGTATCCGTTCCGCCACTACCTGCTGCCGATCGAGCCGATCTACCGCCACCAGTGGTGGCGCAATGCGCGCTGGCCGGTGGTCGTCTGGCGGATGTGGCACGCGATCGGGCGCGTGCTGGCGGCCGAGCGTCCCACCATCGTCGTCGGAACGGGCGGCTATGTGGCGGGACCGGTCGTGTGGCGCGCGCAGCGGGCCGGCTTGCCGACGGCGCTGCAGGAGCAGAACGCTCTGCCGGGCATCGCCACGCGCTGGCTGGCGCCCCGCGCGCGACAGATTTACCTCGGCTTTCCCGAAGCGGCGGCGCGCTTGCGTCCCGGCGTGCGCACCGCGGTGTTCACCCTGGGCAATCCGATCCGCCCACCCGCGCCGCTCGGCGCCGACGACCGCACCACCGCGCTCGCCGCGTTCGGCCTCGCGCCCGAGCGGCCGACGGTGCTCGTGTTCGGCGGCAGCCAGGGGGCCCGCGCCCTGAACTATGCGGTCGCCGGCGCCCTGGAGCACGAGGGATTGAGCGACGTCAACCTGTTGTGGGGCACCGGGCCGGTGCATGCCAGTACGTTCGGACGTTATGCGGTGCCCGGCCGCGTCGTGGTGCAGGGATTCTTCGATCCGATGGCGCGCGCGTATCGCGCCGCCGACGTCGTGTTGTGCCGCGCCGGCGCGATGACCGTGGCCGAGGTGTGCGCGTGGGGGAAGGCGAGCGTGCTCGTGCCCTTGCCGTCAGCGGCCGCCGATCATCAGCGCTACAACGCGCGCGCGCTGGCGGACGCGGGAGCCGCCGTGTTGCTGCCGGAGACCGACCTCTCGGGTCGCACGCTGTCGGCGACGGTCCACGGACTGCTCCAGCATCCGGAGCGACGAGCGGCGCTGACCACTCAGGCGCGACTCCGCGGACGACCGAACGCCGCCGCCGAGATCATGTCAAATATTTTGACACTCGCCGATTCATAACCAGTCGGTCTTTTCTAAGTTGCGTAAAATCCCTATATTAGCCTCCCACAGATGACCTTGTTTACACCCGACAGCGATACCCGACCGGTCCACTTCATGGGCATCGCTGGAGCGGGGATGAGTGCCCTGGCGTTGCTGGCGAAGCTGCGCGGGGCGTCCATAACTGGTTGTGACAACGACACTTCTGGTGCTACCGACTTGCAGGCGCTCGGTGTGCCCGTCTGGCAGGGGCACGATCCGAGGCACGTGGAGGACGCGCGGGCTGTGGTGGTGACGGCGGCGGTTCCCGCCGACCACCCCGAGCTCGCCCGGGCCCGCGCGCTTGGCGTCGCGGTACTGCGCCGCGCCGACGCGTTGGGGGCGGTGGTGGCCGGGAGCACGGTGGTCGCCGTCGCGGGGACGCACGGCAAGACGACGACGACGACGATGTGCACGCAGGCGCTCGCGGCGGCGGGGCGGAACCCGACGGGTCTCGTGGGGGGTCGCGTGGCGGCCTGGGGCGGCAACGCCCGCGTGGGGGGAACGTCGCTCTACGTCGTCGAAGCGGACGAGTACGACAAGTCTTTTCTCTCGCTGACACCAACGGTGGCGGTGATCAACAACGTCGAGGCCGATCATCTGGAATGTTACGACGGCAGCACGGCCGAGCTCGAGCGGGCGTTCGCGCAATTCGCTTCGCCCGCGAGCCGGACGATCGTCGGCGTGGATGACCCCGGAGCGGCGCGCGTCGCGGAGACGCTCCCGGGACCGGTCTGGCGCGTCGGCATGGGACCGGAGGCCGGACTCGACGTCCGGATCACCGACGTCGAGCTGGGGCCCGAGGGGTCTCAGGCCCGCGTCGTCCTGCCCGGCGGTCGTACCGTCCGGCTGCATCTGCGCGTACCGGGACTGCATAACGTGCGCAACGCGACGGCCGCCGTTGCGGTCACCGCGGCGCTCGACGCGGACTTGGCACCCGCCCTCGAGGCGCTGGCGACGTTCACCGGAGCGGCGCGGCGGTTCGAGCGCGTCGGTGAGGCTTCGGGCGTGACCGTGGTGGACGACTACGCGCACCATCCGAGCGAAGTCCGGGCGACGCTCGCCGCCGCGCGGCAGGCATTCCCGGGACGTCGCCTGCTGGCCGTGTTTCAGCCGCACCTGTATTCCCGCACCGCGCTGCACGGTGCCGCGCTGGGCCGCGAGCTGGCCGCCGCGGACGCGGTGTTCCTGGCGCCAGTGTACGCGGCCCGCGAGCAGCCACTCCCGGGCGTGACGGCCGAGCTGGTCGCGGCGGGCGCGCGGGCGGCCGGCGCGGCACCCGCGTCGGTGCGGGAGCGGACCGAGCTGGCGGCGTGCGTGGCCCGGGTCGCGCGGTCGGGCGACGTCGTGCTCACCATGGGCGCGGGCGACGTGACCCGCACCGGTCCGGAGCTCCTGGCGCTGCTCGGGCAGGGCGCGGTGGCGCAGGGAGGAGCCGAGCGGTGACCCCGCGCGTGCGGCGTATCCTGATCGGGGCCGGCGTGGTCGTGGGCGCCTGGCTCATCCTGCCGCACCTGCTGCGTCACGTGGGGTTCTTCCGGGTGCGCCAGGTCGAGCTGGTGGGCGTCCGCTACTCGGCGCCCGCCGCGCTGATCGACGCGCTCCGTCTCGAGCCGAACGCCAGTGTGTTCGACGATCTCGATGCGCTCGGGGAGCGCCTGCGCGTGCTCCCCGGGATCGCCGATGCCCGGGTCGTGCGTCATCTGCCCGGGGCCCTGAAGGTGATCGTTCGCGAGGTCGAGCCGGTAGCGCTCGTGCCGGGCGCGAACGGCCCGCTCGCGGTGGTGGACGCGTCGGGGCACCCGCTGCCATACGATCCCTCCCGCGTCGCGGTGGATCTGCCGGTGGCCGCGAGTGCCGACTCGGGGCTGGTGGGGCTCCTGGCCCTGGTGCAGTCGATGGATCCGACGCTGTTCGAGGAGATCACGGCGGCCCGCGCCTCGCGCGGCGACGTTGTCCTGCAGATGGGGGCGCGGCGCCTGCTGGTGGCGCGCGGCGCCGGCCCGGAGGTCATCCGGGCGGTGGAGCAGGTCACCAACGATCTCCAGTCGCGGTCGCGCTCCTACGGGGAGCTCGATGCGCGCTACGCCGGCCAGGTCGTCGTGCGGCGGGTGGCGGGCGGAGACGGGGGCGGGGGCTCATGAGCCGCGATCGTCGTCTGGTAGCCGGACTGGATCTCGGCAGCACCAAGACGTGCGCCGTGATCGCGGAGGTCGTGGGCGACCTGCCGCGCTCCCCGCTCGCCAAGGTGCTGGGCGTGGGCCTCGCCAAGAACAGCGGCGTGCGCCGCGGGGTGGTGCGCGACATCGAGGAGACGGTGCGCTCGGTGACGGCGGCGCTGCGCGATGCGGAGCGCATGTCGGGCGTGAAGGCGGCGGCCGTGACGTGCGGCATCGCCGGCGAGCACGTGTCGGCGCGGAACTCCTCGGGCGTCGTGGCCGTCAACGGCGACGAGATCACCCCCGCCGACGTGGCGCGTGTGAACGAAGTCGCCCGCGCGGTGTCGCTCGGCCCCGACCAGGAGCTGCTGCACGACATCCCCCAGGAGTACATGGTGGATCAGCAGCGCGGCATCTCGGACCCGGTGGGCATGACGGGGATGCGGCTGGAGGTCGAAGCCTACCTCGTCACGGTGCAATCCACCGCCGCCCAGAACCTGCGCAAGGCGGTGCAGCGGGCGGGCTACCGCGTGGCCGACCTGGTACTCGAGCCGCTCGCGGCGTCCTACGCGGTGCTGACCGACGACGAGAAGGAGCTGGGCGTCGCGCTGGTGGAGGTCGGCGGCGGCTCGACCGGGGTGGCGATCTTCCACGAAGGAAAGATCCGGCACGTGGCCTCGCTCAAGTACGCCGGGGCGCACGTCACCAACGACCTCGTGCAGGGGCTCGGCGTGACGCAGGCCGACGCCGAGCGGCTCAAGGAGCGGCACGGCATCGCCTACGCGCCGCTGGTGGACGCCTCGGAGATGATCAACTTGCCGTCCACGCCGGGACAGGGGGCACGACAGGCGTCGCGCGAGCTGCTGTCGCACATTATTCATCAGCGGCTCGACGAAATTTTCATGCTGGTGGGGCGGGAATTCGAGCGCGCCGGATACGGCGGCGGCCGGCTTCCCGCGGGGGTGGTGCTCACCGGCGGTACGGCGCATCTGCCTGGTCTGGTGGAGCTGGCCCGCGAGGTCTTCGCGGTCCCGGTGCGGGCGGGGGCGCCCGAGCTGGGGATTTCCGGACTGGTTGACAGCGTGCAGGCGCCGCGGTACGCGGTCCCGGTGGGGCTGGTACTGTACGCGGCGCGGCGATTGATGCAGGGCGCGGCGGGACACGCCGCGAGTGCGGGGGACGGCGGAGTCGAGAAGGTATTGGGGCCGCTGAAACGGTGGCTGCAGGATTTCTTCTGATCGAGGGCCCGAGGGAGCCATGATCTTCGAACTGGAAGAAACATCCGGACAGAACGCGCGGATGAAAGTCGTCGGCGTCGGCGGCGGCGGCGGCAACGCGTTGAACCGCATGATCGACGAGGGCGTGCAGGGCGTCGAGTTCATCGCGGTCAACACCGATGCCCAGGCGCTCGAGAAGAACCACGCGACCGTCAAGGTACAGATCGGGAAGAAGCTCACGCGCGGACTGGGCGCGGGGGCGCGTCCCGAGATCGGCCGGCAGGCCATCGAGGAGAACCGCGACGAGGCGCTGCACGCGTTGCAGGGCGCGGACCTCGTGTTCGTCACCTGCGGCATGGGGGGCGGTACCGGCACGGGCGCGGCACCGATCATCTCCCAGGTCGCCCGCGACCTGGGGGCGCTCACCATCGGCATCGTCACCAAGCCGTTCCTGTTCGAGGGACGCAAGCGGATGCGCCAGGCCGAAATGGGCATCGCCGAGATGCGCAAGCACGTGGACACGATGATCGTCGTGCCCAACGAGCGGCTGCTCGCGGTGGTCGGCAAGGGCATTCCGTTCCAGGACGCCCTGAAGAAGGCCGACGAAGTGCTGCTGCACGCCACGCAGGGCATCTCGTCCATCATCTGCGTGACCGGCCTCGTCAACGTGGACTTCGCCGACGTCCGCACGGTGATGCAGAACGGCGGCACGGCGCTGATGGGCACCGGTACCGGCCGCGGCGAGAACCGCGCCATGGAGGCGGCCCAGCAGGCCATTTCCTCGCCGCTGCTCGACAACATCTCGATCGCCGGCGCCACGGGCGTGCTGATCAACATCACCGGCGGTGAGGATCTCACCCTCGGCGAGGTGACGCAAGTCAGCGAGGCGATCCACGATGCCGCGGGCGATGAAGCCGAGATCATCTGGGGCGCCGTTCCCGAATCCGCGATGCACGGCGAGCTGCGCGTCACCGTGATCGCGACCGGTTTCGACCGGACCGTGGCGCCCGCGGAAACCACCGCGCCCCCCGCGCGTCCCGCGGCGGGCGTGCTGCCGTTCGAGAAGCGGACGCCGCGGCCCACGCCGACGCCGCCTCCCGGCTACGGCAAGCCGGGCGAGCCGCCGCCGGTGCGGCGTCCCGCCGCACCGGGCGGGGCGCAGCCCGAGGTGAACGAGATGGAGATTCCCACCTTTATCCGGCGGCAGATGGACTGATGCGCGGCCGACGTGTGGTGTGGGCGGCCTTCGTGCTCGCCGCGGGGGCAGGGGCGGCGTGGGTCGCGCTCGACGGCGGGCCGTGGCGGCAGACCGTACACGCGCCCGCGATTCAGGTCGCCGCCGCCTACCGGGAATTCACCGACACCCTGGGGCGTCGCGAGACGCTCTCCGACGTCCTGGCCCGCGCCGGCCTCACCGGCAGCTCCTACGCGTCCTTCCTCGCGGCTGCGGGGCGCCTCGACACGCGGCGGCTGCGCCCGGGGCTCGTGTTTCATTTCCGCCGCCCCCTCACCGATTCGAGCGTGGATCGCCTGATGGTGCGCCTCGGGCCCGAGCGGCGGCTGTGGTTCGCCCGGACCGACAGCGGCTGGAGCGAGCGCGAGGAGGCGATTCCCTGGACGCCCGAGCGTCTGCGGGTCGTGGGACGGATCTCCTCGAACTTGTATGCCGCGCTCGACTCGGCGATCCCCGACTCCTTCCTCCCGGCCGGGGAGCGGCAGGCCCTGGCGTGGGCCATCGCCGACGTGTACGACTGGGAAGTCGATTTCACCCGCGACGTCCGTGCCGGCGATCGCTTCGAGGTGCTGTTCGACCGGCTCGTCTCGCCGGACGGGGAACGCCGGTTCGGCCGGATCGACGCCGCCCGGGTGGACGTGGCCGGGGCTCCCGCGTACGCCTACTACTTCACGGCGGACGCCGACGGCGACGCGGCCGGATACTACGACGACCAGGGCCGGTCGTTGAAGCGGTCCTTCCTGCGCGCTCCGCTGCAGTTCCGGCGCGTTTCGAGCCGCTTCGGCGGCCGGGTGCATCCGATCCTCCACACCTACCGCCAGCACCAGGGCGTGGACTTCTCGGCCGACTACGGCACCCCTGTGCGCGCCACCGCGGACGGCATCGTCACGCGCGCCGGGCGCGACGGCGGCTATGGGAACCTCATCGAGCTGCGTCACGTCAACGGCATCCGCACTCGCTACGGGCATCTGTCGGCGTTCGCGCGCGGCCTGAAGGTGGGCGACCGCGTGGGGCAGGGCGAGACGATCGGCTTCGTCGGTTCGACGGGCCTGTCCACCGGTCCGCATCTGCACTACGAGTTTCTCATCAATGGCCGGCCCACCAATCCGCAGCGGACCGCAGCCGGCGCCGGCGCGCCCGTGCCCGCGGGGCTGCGCGCGGCGTTCGACTCGGTGCGGACGCGCCTGGCGCGCCAGCTCGAGCCCACGCAACGGACCCCGGCCACCAGCGTAGACTAACCCGGCCCCCGCCGTTCACCTGTGGACCTTTTTCCCGCCGTCGACATCCGGGGCGGGCGTGTGACGCACGTCCGGACGGGCGGCGCCGCTGCGACGTCGGTGTACGGGGAGGACCCCGCCGAGGCGGTGGCGCGCCTCGCCGCGGCGGGCGCGCGCTGGGTGCACCTGGTCGATCTCGACCGCGCCTACGGCACCGGATCGAACCGCGATCTGGTGCGGGCGCTGCTCGCGGATGCACCGCTCCAGGTGCAAATCGGCGGGGCGCTGGGCGCCGATGAAGCCGTCGCGGAGATGCTGAGCTGGGGCGCGACACGGGTCGTCATCGGGTGCGGCGCGGCCGCGACGGAGCCGGCACTGGTCGGCCGTGTCGTGCGCCGCCACGGGACCGACCGTCTGGCGGTCGGGGTAGACAGCAAGGACGGGCGGCTGGCGCCGCGGGGCGGGCCGGCCGCCGGGATGCCCACGCGGTCCTTCACTCGCCTCATTCTCGATCAGGGTGCCCGAACCGCGGTGTACACGGACGTGGCACGTGACGGCACGCTCACCGGACCGGATGTCGCGGGCGCGCAGGACATCGCGCGGGAGGGCTTCGACGTGGTGGTGAGCGGCGGGGTGGGCTCCCTCGCCGACCTGCAGGCAGTGCGCGAGGCGCGTCTGTCGGGCGCGATCGTCGGACGAGCCCTGCACGAGGGACGGTTCACTCTGGCCGAGGCGCTGGTGTGCGCAACCGCCTGACCATCGGACTCGCGCTGCTGCGCGCGACGGGCATCGGCGCCGTGCTGGTGCTGCTCGTCAATCCGACGCGGTCGCGGCCGGAGCCGGTGACCGGGCCGCCGCTCGTGCTGCTGGACGCCTCGTTGAGCATGGCGGGACCGGCGGGACCGTGGCAGGCCGCACTCGACAGCGCGCGTCGCCTGGCGGCGGGCGGGCCGATCTGGCGCTTCGGCAGCGGCGTCGCCGCGTTCGACAGCGGCCCGCCCGTGGACGGCGCGACGCGTCTGGCGCCCGCGCTCGCCGCGGCGGCCGCCCGTGGGGGTGCGGTCGTCGTCGTCACCGACGGCGCTGTCGCCGACGCCGCCGATCTCCCGGCCGACCTGCGCCGGCGTCCGCGCGTCCTCGTCCTGCCCCGGGCCCGGGCCTTTGACGCATTCGTGGCATCCATCGACGGCCCGCGTCGGGTCGTGGGGGGAGACACCATACGGCTCCGGGTGGCCTACGGCACTGCGGGGAAGAGGGAAGAGGGAAGGGGGAAGAGTGCTTCCCTCACAGTGACTGTCGACGACCGACGACTCTCCAACCAGTCCGTGACGCTGCCTGATAGCGGGGTCGCCGTTCGCGAGATCACGCTTCCCTCTTCCCTCTTCCCCCTTCCCGGGTCACGAGCTTTCGAGGTGCGGCTCGAAGGAGTTGACGATTCCGAACCCCGCGACGACGCGCGGACGTTCGTGATCGAGGTGAGCCCGCAGCCCACGGCCGTGGTGCTCGCCGCGCCCCCCGACTGGGAGTCGCGGTTCTTCGCCAAGACGCTGTCGGATGTCGCGCGAGTCCCGGTGAAGTTGTTCGTCCGTACCGAGCCGGGCCGGTGGCGCGACGCGGCGACGCTCGCGCCGGTCGCGTCCGATGCCCTGTCCCGCACGGTCGCGGGTGCCCGGCTCGTCGCCCTGATCGGCGACCCGGCCGCCCTCGCCCCGTTCCGGCGCCGTTTCGGCGTGCTCTTCTGGCCGCTCTCGGCCCCGCGCGACGGTGACTGGTACGTGGACCCTCCGCCCGCCTCGCTGCTGGCCGGCTCGCTCGCTGGTGTAGCCTGGGACTCGCTGCCGCCCGCCGCCGGGTTGACCGACATCCCAATCGATTCCGCCACCATCGTGCCTCTGACGGTCCGCCTGGGCCGGCGCGGCTCGCCGCGGCCGCTCCTGGTGCTGCGTGATTCTACGGGGAGCCGGTCTGTCACCGTGGCGGGAACCGGACTGTGGCGCTGGGACTTCCGCGGCGGCGCCCCGGCGGAAGCGTACCGGACGTTCGTGGCTGCGATCGCCGACTGGCTGCTGGCAGAGCGGGGAGCGGGGAGCGGGGAGCGGTTCGTGCCGGTGACGCTCGAGGCTGCGAACGGACTGCCGCTGGAGTGGCGCTGGAGCGGTCGCGGGACGGCGGCACCGGTCTCGATCCAGCTCGAGTCGAACGGTCGAACGCGCACCGATACCCTGCGATTCGACGCGTCGGGCCAGGCGGAGCTGCGCTTGCCTCCGGCCGTGTACCGGTGGCATGCGGCCGATGGTCCGGAGCATGGCCTCGTGGCGGTCGAGCGGTACTCGGACGAATGGCGCCCGGCTCCAGTGACGCTCGAGGCCCAGGCGGGGGAGCCCAGCGGCTCGCGCCGGGACGTGGGGGCGCGCGATCGGTGGTGGCTCTACGTCCTCGCCCTCGCGGCCTTCGTGGCGGAGTGGGCGTGGCGGCGGCGGCAGGGGTTGCCCTGATGGGGCTCTGGCAACGGATCGCGCGGGCCCTGGGGGGAGGTCGTGGAGCCGAGGCTTCGTTCGAGGAGGCGGAGCGGATTCTGCTGGAAGCCGACTTCGGCGTCCCGGCGACCGAGGAACTGCTCGAGGGCCTGCGCCGCGCGCCGGATGCCGGGCGGGAGGACTACCTGGAGCGCGCGGTGACCGATCTGCTGCGCGGCGACGCAGCGACGACCGGTGCCGGGACGATTGCGCACGCGGCGCAACCGCCCACCGTCGTGTTGCTGTACGGTGTGAACGGGGTGGGGAAGACCACCACCGTGGCCAAGCTCGCCCACCGGCTCGCGGGTGAGGGGCGTCGCGTGTTGCTCGCGGCGGCGGACACGTTCCGGGCGGGAGCCGTGTCGCAGCTGCGGCAGTGGGGTGAGCGACTCGGCGTACCGTGCGTCGGCGCGCAGGACGGCCGCGGCGATCCCGCGGCGGTGGCGTTCGACGCCATCGACGCGGCGCTCGCGCGCGATTGCGACACCGTGCTGGTGGACACGGCCGGGCGATTGCATACCGAGCCCCGCCTGATGGACGAGCTGAAGAAGGTGGTGCGAGTCGTGGGCAAACGACATCCCGGGGCGCCGCACGAGTCGCTGCTCGTGCTGGACGGGACCGTGGGACAGAACGCCGTGTCACAGGCTCGCGAGTTCGCCGCCGCGGTGCCGCTCACCGGTCTCGTGGTGACCAAGCTGGACGGCACCGCGCGGGGTGGGGCGGTGGTGGCGGTGCGCCGGGCGGTCCCGGTTCCCATCCGCTTCATCGGCACGGGCGAGGGCCTGGACGACCTGGAGCCGTTCGATCCGGTCCGCTACGCGCACCGCCTCGTCAGCGGGTGATGGCGCTCGAGCTCCGGTCGCCGGTCAAGTTCCTGAAGGGCGTCGGTCCCGCCCGCGCCGAAGCGCTGTTGCGACTCGGCATCCGCTCGGTGGGCGACCTGCTGTATCACGCGCCCCATCGCTACATCGACGCGACGGCGCTCACCCCGCTGACGCGTGCCCGCGTCGGAGAAGAAGTCACCGCGGTCGGTCGCGTCGTCTCGACCGGTATCCTGCCCACGCGGCGCGGGTTGCGGGTGTTCCGGGCGATGCTGCGGGATGCGTCGGGGGTGCTCGAGTGCGCCTGGCCCGGCCAGCCTTTTCTCGAGCGCCAGATCGTCAAGGACCAGCTCCTGCTGGTGACGGGCCCGGTGCGGTTCTATCACGGTCGCCAGATCGTGCCGCGCGAGTTCCTGATCCTGGCGGACGCGGGAGAAGAGCCGCCGGACCGCGGGATCATCCTCCCGGTCTATCCGGCCACGGAGGGACTGTCCCACAAGCAGATCCGCGCCCTCGTGCAGCAGCACCTGGACGCGCTGCTCCCGCTCGTGGTCGATCCGCATCCCGCGGCGCGCCGCGCGGCGCTGGGCCTCTCCGATCTGCGGGCGGCGCTGGCCGCGGTGCACCGGCCCGCGGACATGGCGCAGGCCGAGGCGGGACGGCGGCGCCTCGCGTTCGACGAGTTCTTCGATCAACAGCTGGTGCAGGCTCGCGCCCGATTCCTCGCAAAGAGATCGCGGGCGGGCATCCGCTTCGTGATGAAGCGGGAGCTGACGACGCGGCTCGCCGAGGGACTGCCGTTCGAGCTGACCGGAGACCAGAAGGGCGCGATCCGGGAGATCACCGCGGACATGACTGCCACCGAGCGGATGCATCGCCTCCTGATGGGCGACGTCGGGACCGGAAAGACGGTGGTCGCGCTGTTCGCCATGCTGCTGGCGGTGGAAAACGGGTATCAGGCGGCGGTCATGGCGCCCACCGAGCTCCTGGCCGAGCAGCACGCCGCGACGCTGACGCGGCTGCTCGCGCCGCTCGAGATCCGGCCCGAGCTGCTGGTGGGGCGGGCGACCGAGGCCGAGAAGGCCGCGGCGCGGGAGCGCATCGCGCAGGGGGCGGCGCGCATCGTGGTCGGCACGCACGCCCTGATCCAGGAGTCGGTGCGGTTCCGCCGTCTGGGACTCGTCGTGATCGACGAGCAGCACCGTTTCGGCGTGGAGCAGCGGGCGGCGTTGGTGGAGAAAGGCGATGCGCCGGACGTGTTGCTGCTGACCGCGACCCCGATTCCCCGCTCGCTGGCGCTCACGCTGTACGGCGATCTCGATGTGACGACGATCAAGGAGCGGCCGCCGGGGCGGGGCAGCATCCGGACCGCGCTGCGGACCGACGCGGCGCGGGCGAAGATCTACGAGTTCATCCGCTCGGAGTGTGCCGCCGGCCGGCAGGCGTACGTGCTGTACCCGGTGATCGACGAGTCCGAGAAGACCGATCTGAAGGCGGCGACCACCATGGCCGCGCACCTGGCGAAGGTGTTCCCGGAATTCCGGGTGGGTCTGGTGCACGGGCGACAGAAGCCGGAGGAGCGGGATGCGGCAATGCGCGCGTTCCGCGACAATACGCTGCAGATCCTCGTGGCGACCAGCGTGATCGAGGTCGGCATCGACGTCCCCAATGCCTCGGTGATGCTGATCGAGCACGCCGAGCGCTTCGGGCTGGCGCAGCTGCACCAGCTGCGCGGCCGGGTGGGCCGGGGCGCGGCCGCCAGTCACTGCATTCTCCTTTCCGACTCCAGCGTACCTCGACTCAAGGCCTTTACGGAGACGACGGACGGATTCCGGATCGCCGAGCTCGACCTGCACGAGCGGGGCATGGGAGAGCTCGCGGGGGCCCGGCAGTCGGGCGGCCTGAGCCTGCGCTTCGCGAGTTTCGCCACCGATCTGGATCTGCTCGAAGCGGCGCGGAAGGGCGCCGCGGAGATCATCGCCCGGGATCCCGCGCTCGAGCGGCCGGAGCACGCGGCCTACAAGGCGAGCGTGGTGGCGCGGTATGAGAGAGGGTTTGAATTGTTTCGGGTGGGATGAGGGCGGAGAGCTATCGGCTATCGGCTATCAGCTATCGACTGACCTGATAG
>DATDED010000396.1:0-14091 GCA_036523455.1 Gemmatimonadales bacterium | reverse complement strand
ATCCCTCCCGTCCATATTTTCCTTCCCCCCTGCAGGAGTGTCCGCGCGTATGCGCGTCTACAAGACAGGCGAGATTCGCAATGTGGCCGTCGTGGGCCACGGCGCGAGCGGTAAGACGTCCCTGGTCGACGCCCTCGCGTTCGTGGCCGGCTCCAGCAAGCGGCACGGGTCCGTGAAAGACGGCACCGCCCTCACCGATTACACCGCCGACGAAATCGAACGCAAATACTCCATCAACCTGGCCCTCGCGGTCGCCGAGTGGATGGATGCCAAGCTCAACCTGATCGATACCCCGGGATACCTGGATTTCACCGGTGAGGCGCTGGCCGGCGTCTGGGCGGCCGACGGCGCCGTGGTGGTCGTATCGGCCACGGCGGGCGTGGAGGTGGGCACCGAGAAGGTGTGGGACTACTGCGAGCACCGCGGCTTGCCGCGCATGTTCTTCGTCTCCCTGATGGACAAGGAGCACGCCGACTTCGAGAAGGTGTACGGGTCGATCAAGGAGCGCCTGACCCCGAAGGTGATCCCGGTGGAGATTCCGGTCGGCGAAGGACCGGCGTTCCACGGGATCATCAACCTCTTCTCGAAGAAGTGTCACCTGTACAAGAAGGGGACCAAGGCGGGCGAATACGAGGAAGTGGACGTGCCCGCCGAGTACCAGGAACGCTTCACCAAGTACTCCCAGGAACTGATCGAGAGCATCGCCGCGACCGACGACGCCCTGCTCGAGCGCTACCTGGGGGGAGAGGAAATCGGGCGCGACGAAGCGATCCACGCCATGAAGATGGGGATGGCGAGAGGGGAGATCTTCCCGCTGTTTTGCGGTGCGGCCGAGCTCACCTACGGGACGCGGGCGCTGCTCACGAAGATGGTGGAGCTGTTTCCCTCGCCGGCCGAGCGGCCGCCGGTCGAGGCGCAGCGCTGGGGCAGTGCCGAGCGCATCACGCTGAAACCCGACGACGGCGGGCCGTTCGTGGCGCAGGTGTTCAAGACGATCTCCGAGCCGCACGTGGGCGACGTCACGTTCTTCCGGATCGCCTCCGGTGCGGTGAAGAACGGCCAGGACGTGTTCAACGCGCCCCGGCAGGCGTCGGAGAAGCTCAACCACCTCTGCGTCGCGGTCGGCAAGGACCGCACGGAAGTGGCCGAGCTGCACGCGGGCGACATCGGGGTCGTGGCGAAGCTGCGCGACACGCACACGAACGACACGCTCTCGACGCCGGCGCACCAGATCGTCCTGCCCCGGATCCCGTTCCCGGAGCCGGTGATCACCGTCTCGGTCGAGGTGAAGCAGCGGGGTGAAGAGGACAAGCTGTCCACCGGCCTGCACAAACTGCACGAGGAAGATCCGACCTTCCATCACGAGTACAACGGCGAGCTGGGCCAGACGCTGATCCGCGGCCTGGGCGAGCGGCATCTCGAGATCGTGGTCGGGCGGCTGGCGCGCAAGTTCGGCGTGCACGCCCAGATCGGAAAGCCCAAGGTCGCCTACCGCGAGACGCTCCGCGGCAAGGCGGAGGGGCAGGGGAAACACAAGAAACAGACGGGGGGGCGTGGCCAGTACGGGGACTGCTGGATCCGGGTCGCGCCGCTGCCGCGCGGGTCTGGATTCGTGTTCGACGACCAGATCGTCGGCGGCGTCATCCCGCGGCAGTACATTCCGGCCGTCGAGAAGGGCATCGTCGAGGCGATGGCGCGCGGGCCCGTCGCGGGATACCCCGTCGTGGACTTCAAGGTGGAGCTGTTCGACGGCTCCTACCACGACGTGGATTCGAACGAAATGTCGTTCAAAATGGCGGGCATCCTGGCCTTCCGGAACGTGACCCCGAATTGCAAGCCCGTGCTGCTCGAGCCGATCATGGAGGTCGAGGTGTGGACGCCCGATGACTATCAAGGCGCGGTGATGGGCGATCTCTCCTCGCGCCGCGGCCAGATCCTGGGCACGGAGCCCGACGGGCGGCTGGTGAAGGTGAAGGCGCTGGTGCCGGAGGCGGACCTCGACCGCTACGCCACGTCGCTGCACTCGATCACCCACGGGCGCGGCACCTATCGGCAGAAATTCCACACCTACGAGCAGGTTCCGCCCGAGGTCGCCCAGAAGGTGGTCGAAGCGCGCAAGAAGGAACTGGAAGAGGAAAAGGCGTAAGCCGCGCCGATGGCCGATCTACTGGATCGTTTGCGGGCAAGCCTGTCCGACCGCTACACGTTCGACCGCGAGATCGGGCGCGGCGGCATGGCCACGGTGTACCGGGCGGAGGACGTGAAGCACCACCGCCCGGTGGCGATCAAGGTGCTCCATCCCTACCTGGCCATGAACCTCGGCTCCGAGCGCTTCCTGCGCGAGATCCAGATCGCGGCGCAGCTGCAGCACCCGCACATCGTGCCGCTCTACGACTCGGGGCAGGCCGGCGACCTGCTCTATTACGTCATGCCGTTCGTGGAAGGTGAATCGCTGCGCCAGCGGCTCGAGCGCGAGCCCCGGTTGTCGCTCGAGGAGGTGCTGCACCTGGCCCGCTCGATCGCCGCGGCGCTGGACTACGCCCACCGCCAGGGAGTCGTGCATCGTGACATCAAGCCCGAGAACGTGATGCTGCACGAGGGCGAGGCGATGGTGACCGACTTCGGGATCGCCAAGGCGGTCAGCGTCGCCGCGGCGGACAACCTGACCCAGACCGGCACCGCGGTGGGGACCCCGGCCTACATGAGTCCCGAGCAGGCGGGCGGGGCGGTCGAGCTGGACGGCCGCAGTGACGTGTACAGTCTGGGGTGTGTCGTGTACGAGATGCTGACGGGCCGCACGCCGTTTACGGGCCCGACGGCGCAGGCGATCATCGCCCAGCTGTTCACCGAGCCGCCGCCACCGCTGCGCTCGGTCCGGCCGGCGGAGGGCACGCCCGAGTGGGCGGAGCAGGCGGTCATGAAGGCGCTCGCGAAGGACCCGGCGGCGCGGTTCACCACCGCGGCGCAGTTCTCCCAGGCGCTCAAGGCGTCGGGTGTCTCCACGCCCCCCGCGGCGACTGTGACGGCCGCAGCTGGTCCGGCCACGAAATCGATCGCCGTGCTGCCGTTCGTCAACATGAGCGCCGACCCGGAGAACGAGTACTTCACCGACGGGATCGCCGAAGAGATCATCAACGCGCTCACGAAGGTGCAGGCGCTCCGCGTGGCTGCGCGCACCTCGGCGTTCGCCTTCAAGGGGAAGAACCTGGACATCCGCAAGGTGGGCGAGCAGCTGAGCGTCGCCACCGTGCTCGAGGGGAGCGTGCGAAAGGCGGGCACGAGGCTGCGGGTCACCGCCCAGCTCGTCAACGTGGCCGACGGGTACCACCTGTGGTCCGAGCGTTATGATCGCGAGCTGCAGGACGTGTTCGCGATTCAGGACGAGATCGCGGGCAACATCGTGACCGCGCTCAGAGTCGTGCTCAGCGATCAAGAGAAGCGGGCCATCGAAAAGGCGCCGACCGACAACGTGCAGGCCTACGACTGCTACCTGCGTGGCCGACAGTTCTTCCATCAGTTCCGCCGGACCAGCATCGCGTTCGCCCGTCGCATGTTCGAGCGGGCGATCGAGATCGATCCGGGGTACGCCCTCGCCTACGCCGGCGTCGCTGATTGCTGCTCGTTTCTGTACATGTACTGGGATGGGAGCAAGGCCAACCTGGAAGGGGCGGAGGCGGCGAGCCGGAAGGCGTTGGAGCTCGATCCGGAGCTGGCCGAGTCGCACGGCTCGCGCGGGTTCGCCGTCTCGCTGAGCAGGCGGTACGACGAGGCACGGAAGGAGTTCGAGACCGCGATCCGCCTCAACCCGAAGCAGTTCGAGGCGCACTATCTGTACGCGCGGGCGTGCTTCCAGGAAGGGAAACTGGAGGAGGCAGTCCGGCATTACGAGGATGCGGCGCGCGTGCGGCCAGAGGACTATCAGGTCCCCATCCTGATGGCGGCCCCGTTGAAGGGATTGGGTCGCCAGCAGGATATGGTGGCGGCCCTCCGGCGCGGGCTGGAGGTTGCGCAGCGGCATCTGGAGCTCAACCCCGATGACGTTCGGGCGTTGTATCTCGGAGCCGGCGCACTGATGCAGTTGGGCGAACGAGCGCGGGGGCTCGAATGGAACCGACGGGCGCAGGCCATGGACTCGGAAGACCCGGCGGTGCTCTACAACGTGGCGTGTGGGTTCGCAAACGCCGGGGAGATTGAAGAGGCCCTCGCGTGCATCGAGAAGGCGATCCAGAATGGCTTCGGGCACAAGGAATGGCTCGAGAACGATTCGGATCTGGATCCGCTGCGGGCCGAGCCGCGGTTCCAGGCCATGCTGCAGCGTCTCTGACGGGAACACCCCGGCGCGGCCGGGTAACGAGATGGCGAAAACCACCGCCGATCAGGAGAAATCGACATGCGAACGCTCGGGATCGCCGCGCTCTGCGTGGCGGCCGTGGCCGCTTGCAAGAAGGAGCAGCCCAAACCACCCCAGCCCCCTCCGCCCCCCACTGCGCGCAAAGTGGCCCAGATCGACAGCGTGCAGACACCGGAATCGGTGTTGTGGGACTCGGCGCAGGACGTGTACTTCGTCTCGAACGTCAACGGCAACCCCAGCGTCAAGGACAACAACGGCTTCATCAGCCGCGTGAAGCCGGACAGCGGGGTCGAGAACCTGCGGTTCATCGCGGCCGGCCAGGGCGGCGTCACGCTGAATGCGCCGAAGGGGCTCGCCCTGCACGGCGACACGCTGTGGGTGACCGACATCGACGCCGTCCGTGCGTTCAACGCCAAGACCGGCCGACCCCTGGGCATGGTGGATCTGCGCGCGCAGGGCGCGGTCTTCCTGAACGACGCCGTGTTCGGACCCGACGGCGCGCTCTACATCACCGACACGGGTATCCTGTTCGACTCCACGGGCACCGTGACCCACCCCGGAACGGACCGCATCTTCCGCATCACGGCCAACCGCCGGGTCAGCGTGGCGGCCGAGGGCGACTCGCTGCAACGGCCCAACGGCATCACCTGGGATGCGACGGGGAACCGGTTCATCGTCGTGGCGTACGGCGGGCCTTCCGTGTTCTCCTGGAAGCTCGGCGACAAGACGCCGACGCTGATCGGCCAGGGGCCTGGCGGGTTCGACGGCGTCGTGATGGCCGGCGGGAAGCTGCTCGTCTCCAGCTGGAACGACTCCACGGTCTCGGCCTACCAGAATGGCAACCCGGAGAAGATGATCACCGGAGTGCCGGGCCCTGCCGACATCGGGTACGACGCGAAGCGCAATCGCCTGATGATCCCCCTGTTCACCCAGAATCGCGTGGAGATCTGGCAGCTCCCATGAGGACGACGGCCGGAGGTGCGACGATGCCAAGGCTCGCCCGGTTTCTCTGCTGCGGTCTCGTGCTGGCGGCGTGCAAGCCGATCGACAAGGGTTCCTCCGCGTCGCAGGATTCCGCGACCCCCGCGCCGCCCCCTCCCGCGCCGACGGCGACGCGGGTGAGCGCGGTGCCGGGCTTCTCGAGCCCCGAGTCGGTACTGCACGACTCCGCGCAGGACGTCTATTTCGTCACCAACATCAACGGCAGCGCGACCGCGAAGGACGGCAACGGCTTCATCAGCCGTGTGACGCCGGAGGGAGCGGTCGTGAACCTCCGGTTCATCGAGGGCGGGAAGAACGGCGTCGTCCTGAACGCCCCCAAGGGTATGGCGCTCGCGGGGGACACGCTCTGGGTGGCCGACATCGACGCGGTGCGCGCCTTCGACGCCCGGACTGGCGCCCCGCTTGACAGCGTGAGCCTGAGCACCCTCGCCGCCGTCTTTCTGAACGACATTACCGCGACGCCGTCGGGCGCCCTCTACATCACCGATACGGGGATCCGATTCGACGACGTGGGGAACGTGCTGCACCGCGGCCCTGACCGGATCTTCCGGATCGGGCCCGATCGAGCGGTCACGGTCGCCCTGCGCGGCGACTCGCTGGGGTGGCCCAATGGGATCGCGCTGGACCCGGTCGGGAGGCGGTTCATCATCGTCCAGCTCGGTGGCAAATCGGTGCTCGCCTGGAAGCCCGAGGATCGCGCGCCCAGCGTCATCGCGACCGGCGCGGGCGGGTTCGACGGCGTCGTCGTGGCCGGGAACAGGATTCTCGTGTCCAGCACGACCGATTCCACGGTCTCGACCTACGAAACTGGCAAGGAAATCCGGCTCATCAGCGGCGTGCCCGGCGCCGCCGACATCGGCTACGACGCCAAGCGCAACCGGGTGCTGATCCCGGTGGTCTCGGGGAACCGGGTGGAGATCTGGCAGCTCCCGTAAGGCTGCTCTCCCTCTGGTTCGGGCTTTCCCGGCGCGTCGACCGGCGGACGTACTTCCTGAGCGGCGCCGGACTGATGGCGCTCAAGTACCTGGTGGACGCCCTGGTCGTGCGGCAGTTCACCGGCCACTGGTGGTCGCCGCTCGACTATTTCAGCCCGCTCGCCGCAGTCCGGACCACCGCGCTGCGCGGCGTGCCGCCCGGCGTGGTGCTCGGGCTCGCGCTGTGGACCCTCCCCTTCATGTGGATCGGCGTCAGCATGTCGCTGCGGCGCGCGGTGGACGCGGGCCGCTCGGCGTGGGTCGCGCTGCTGTTCTTCGTGCCCTACGCCAAGTACGTGCTCATGCTGACGCTCTGTCTGCTCCCCTCGGTCGCGAGCGACACGTGGCGGGAGCGCCTCCCGGCGGTCCAGCTCTCCGAGCGCCGCAAGAGCGCGTTGCTGGCGATCGGTACCGCGCTGGCCGTCACCGTCCCCACCGTCCTGCTCGGCGTCTACTTCAAGCGCAGCTATTCATTCGGCCTCTTTTTGGGAACGCCGTTCACGGCGGGATGGGTGAGCGGCCAGGTGTTCAACAAGCAGTATGCGCGCGGGGCGGGGGAGACGATCCAGTTGGCCCTGATCGCGACACTGCTGTCGGGAGTCGCGCTGCTGGCGTTCGCGGCCGAGGGCGCCTTCTGCCTGGCGCTCGCGTTCCCTCTGGCGGCCCTCGTCTCGATTCCCGGCGCGCTCTTGGGGCGATCGGTTGCACTCCGGGGGACCCGGCGTTCCTCGGGTGTCGGGTTGGCGGCCCTGGCGGCACCGCTCCTGGTGCTGGCCGAGCCTCGCGTCCCGCCGCCGTCGTACGAAGTCGTGTCGGTCGTGGAGATCGCGGCCCCGCCGGAACGCGTGTGGAACGACGTCGTCAGCTTCCCGCGCCTCCCGTCCCCCACCGAATGGTTGTTCCGGATCGGCGTCGCGGCGCCCGAGCGGGCGCGCATCGAGGGCACGGGCGTCGGGGCCACCCGCTTCTGCGACTTCACCACGGGCAGCTTCGTCGAGCCGATCACCGCCTGGCAGGAAGGGCGCCTGCTGGCGTTCGACATCGTGCGCCAGGCACCGCCGATGAAGGAGTGGAGCCCTTACCGCGACGTGAACCCGCCCCACCTGGACGGCTATTTCCGGGCGACCCATGGCGAGTTCCGTCTCGAGCCGCTACCGGACGGCCGGACGCGACTCGAGGGGCGCACCAGCTACACGGTGAACATGTTCCCGCAGGGTTACTGGGCCACGGCCGCCGGGTGGATCGTCCAGGCGATCCACCTGCGGGTGTTGCAGCACATCAAGCGGCTCGCGGAGGCTCGCCCCGCGGCTCCTGCTGGGTGAGACAGTGCAGCGTGCCCAGCCCCCAGACCAGGTCCACGGCGTGGATCCCGATCACCGGGCGGTCCCGGAACAGCTCACTTAGGATGCCCAACGCGGACCGGTCGTTCGGGTCGTTGAAGGTCGGCACCAGGACGGCGGCGTTCCCGATGTAGAAGTTGGCGTAGCTCGCAGGGAGCCGCCGGCCGTCGAATAGCAGCGGCGCCGGCATCGGGAGCTCGACCACCTCGAGCTTCGCCCCATCCTCGATCCGCATGCCGTGGAGCCGCTCGCGATTCTCGCACAGCGCCCGGTAATTGTCATCCGCGGGGTCTTGCTCCGCACAGAGCACCACGGTGTGCGGGCTCACGAAGCGGCACAGGTCATCCACATGACCATGCGTGTCGTCGCCCACGATGCCCTTGCCGAGCCACAGGACGGTGGTGGCGCCGAGGGCGTCGCGCAGCACCGCCTCGTAGTCGGCGCGGACCATTCCTGGGTTGCGGGTCTGCACCATCGGGTCGAGCAGGCACTCTTCGGTGGTGAGCACGGCCCCGCGCCCGTTCACGTCGACGCTCCCGCCTTCGAGCACCACGTCTCGGCCGCGATGCTGGATTCTGAAAAGACGGCGCCGGTAGGACCGCGCCGCGCGCTCGGCGATGCGATCGTCCTGCTTCCAGTTCGGGTACTTCGCCCAGCCGGTGAAGCGAAACCGCGCGACCGCCACCTCGGGACGAGGACTCTCGCGTCGCACGAAGATCGGCCCGAAGTCGCGCGTCCAGCCGCGGTCGGTGGGCCAGCGCAGAAACTCGAGCTGGTCGAGCGGCGCGCCCACCTTTGCGAGCACCCGCCGCGCGCTTCGCTCGTGCTCTACCGAGTTGACGAGGATTCGCAGGGTCTCGCCCGGGGCGAGCCGCCGCACGATTTCGCCGTATACCCAGGGGATGGGCGCGAATTTGCCGGGCCAGTCTGTCGTATTGTGGGGCCAGCCAAGCCAGGTCGCGGCATGCGGCGCCCATTCGGCGGGCATGCGAAAGCCCTGCGCGGAGGGGGAGGTCGCGGCAGCCGTCACCCGGGTCAGTCGGTGAGGAAGCGGCGATCGAGTCCGGCGTAGGCGTCCACGCGCCGGTCCCGCAGGAAGGGCCAATGGCGCCGCGTTTCCTCGATCCGTCCGAGATCCACCTCGGCCGTGAGGATCGCTTCCTCGTCGGTCGGCGCCTCCGCGACCACGACGCCGAAGGGGTCGGCCAGGAACGAATTTCCCCAGAATTCGATGCCTGCCCCGGCCGCCTCCGATCCCTTGGCGTCGAGACGCTCGACCCCAACCCGGTTCACCGCGGCCACGTAGCACCCGTTGGCGATCGCGTGGCTCCGCTGGATGGTGCGCCAGGCGTCGAGCTGCTGGGGGCCGTACCGCGCCTTTTCCGCCGGGTGCCAGCCGATCGCCGTGGGATAGAACAGGATGTTCGCGCCCTGCAGTGCCGTGAGCCGTGCGCCCTCGGGGTACCACTGGTCCCAGCAAATGAGCGTGCCGATGCAACCCGCGGCGGTGTCGAACGCCCGGAAGCCGAGGTCACCTGGGGCGAAATAGAACTTCTCGTAGTAGGACGGGTCGTCGGGGATGTGCATCTTGCGGTAGATGCCGCGCACCGCGCCATCCGCGTCGATCACCGCCGCGGCGTTGTGGTACACTCCCGCGGCGCGGCGCTCGAACAGCGGCGCCACAATCACCGCCTTCGTCTCACGGGCCACCTTCCCCAGCGCTTCGGTGCTCGGACCCGGGATCGACTCGGCCAGGTTGAAGAGGTCGTGGTCCTCCCGCTGCCCGATATACAGCGTGCGAAACAGCTCGGGCAGGCACACGATTCTCGCCCCCCGAGCCGCGGCTTCGCGCACCCGCTCGACCGCAACGCGCAGATTGGCGTCCGGATCCGACGTCATGGACATCTGAACGAGTCCGACGGTGAACGTCGAGGGCGAGGATTTCATGCGGGTGACGGCCCCTGTGCGAGATAGATCTTCGTCGCCCAGCACCACCGGCTGCCCCGCTTCTCCACACGGACGTTCCCTTCTCGGGCGAGCTCTTCGATCAGCGGCATGTGCGCCGCCAGTCCTTCGCTGAACGGGTACCACTGTTCTTCGATCTGTGAGACGACGGCGAACCGGGCGCGAGCCCGGTTCAGAATCCGTTCCTCCCGCGAGAGGGTCAACACCGGAAAGACAAAACGGCCCCCAGGCGAGAGATGCTCGGGGGCCCGGTCCAGGATTTCGAGGATCCACCGCGCGCCGTCGCGCCCGGCGTCGCTCGGAACACTCGGCGGGTACCATCCCGAGAGGCGATCGAGGGGCTCCGCCACTCCCGAGACGTCGTCAACAATGAGATCGAACCGTCGTCCCTCCCACGGGTCGAAGGAGCTGCCGCACCGGCCCTCGACGCGGACGCCGTTCCGCTCGGCGTTGGCGATCGTCAACCGGAGGGCTTCGGCGCTCAGATCGGAGGCGCACACGGACGTCCCCGGTGGAAGGAGCCGAGCTAGCACGACCGCGACGATCCCGCTGCCACACCCCAGGTCGAGCACCGACTGACATGGCTGGCCCAACGCTCCGCGGGCCGCCCGCAGGAGCAGGACGGTCGTGGAGGTGGGATAGAACACGTCGGGCGTCGTGGCGACGGTGATCGCCTCCGTATCGCCGAGTTTCTTCTCCCGATAACTGAACTCAGACGGCGTCATTGGTATCCCCACATGGGGGAGAAAGAGTACCAATGAGGGCCGTGACGCGCTACCGGCGGGCCGCTGGTGTGGTCGAGAGCACCACCCCTTCGCCAATCGCCACTCCTGGCCCGGCCAGACCACCCAGGTCGCCGCCCAAGTAGGCTTCCTCGCCGTGCTCGGTCAGGTCGAGCCCGGCAATCTCGTCCCGCACTTCCGCGCGTATGCCGAAGACCGCCCGTACGACGAGAAGCAGCACAGCCGTGCCGATACCCGCCAGACCGACGCTCGCCAGGACAGCGAGGGCCTGGATACCAAGCTGGGCGGGGTGGCCCGCGAGTAGGCCGTCCGCAGCACCGGGGTTCGCCAGTTTGGTGGCGAACACGCCGGTGAGCAGCGCCCCGCCGATGCCGGCCAGCCCGTGGCAGGAAAAAACGTCGAGCGAGTCGTCGAGCCCGCTTCTGGAGCGGCGCTGGATGGCGAAATAGCTCAGGGTGGCGCAGAGGGCGCCGATCGCCAGCGCGGCGCGGGCCGTGACGTAGCCCGCCGCCGGCGTGATGCCGACCAGGCCCACTACGGCGCCGGTGGCGGCGCCGACGGCAGTGACCTTGCCGCCCCGGATGGCATCCAGCGCGGCCCAGGTGACGAGCGCTGCCGCGGCGGCGGTGTTGGTGTTGACGAAGGCGAGCACCGCGATACCGTTGGCGGCGAGCGCCGAGCCGGCGTTGAACCCGAACCAGCCAAACCATAGGAGTCCGGCGCCGAGCAGGACGAGCGGGACGTTGTGCGGGACGAGCGGCGTGCGCCGGAAGCCCCGCCGCGGGCCGAGCAGCCACGCCGCGACCAGGGCCGACACGCCGGCGCTGATGTGGACGACGGTCCCGCCGGCGAAGTCGAGCGCCCCGAGCTTCAGGAGCCAGCCCCCCGAGCCCCAGACCCAGTGGGCGAGAGGCACGTACACCAGCGTGGCCCACAGAACAAGGAACGCGACGTACGCCCGGAACCGCATCCGCTCGACGATCGCGCCGGAGATCAGCGCCGGCGTGATGATGGCGAACATCCCCTGAAACGCCGCGTGCGCCTGGAGGGGGATGGTGGCCGCATAGGTCGGATCGGGCTCCACACCGACGCCCGACAGGCCAAGCCAGCCGAGGCCCCCGATCCAGGCGTTGCCGGGCGCAAAGGCCAGGGAATACCCGAACAGGACCCACTGCACGCCGATGACGCCGAGCGCCACGATGCTCATCATCATCGTGTTGAGCGCGTTCTTGGAGCGCACGAGGCCGCCGTAGAACAGCGCCAGGCCGACGGTCATGAGGAGCACGAGGGCGCTCGCGGCGAGCACCCAGGCCGTATCCCCGCTCGAGATCTGATTCATCGGTCACCCGCCTCGGCGTCGATGGCGGCCCGTTGCACTTGATCGGCGTTGACGGCCGTGAGCGCGGCGTTGTCCGCCTCACCCGTCCGAATCCGGATCACGCGCTCCAACGCCTGGACGAAGATCTTGCCGTCGCCCACCTCGCCGGTGCGGGCCGACGAGAGGATGGCCTGGATCGTCGGCTCGACGAACGGCTCGGACACGGCCATCTCGATCTTCACCTTCTCGTGGAACTCGGCCACGACGGTGCTGCCGCGGTACTGCTCGATCACCTCGCGCTCGCCGCCGTGGCCGGTGACCCGGCTCAGCGTGATCCCGGTGACGCCGGCGCGGAACAACGCGGCTTTCACCTCCGGCAGGCGCTCGGGCCGCACGATCGTCGTGATGAGGCGCATCGTTGTTTCTCCCTGCGAGAACGTGGCACAAAGACAGCGCCCGCTCCGATTGCGGAGCGGGCGCGGGAATCAGGCGTTCGCGGTCATAGTCAGCCGGCGAGCACCGGCTCGAATTCGAGCGGTATCGGTGCCGGTGATCCGGCCTCGTGCGGCTGCCGGTACACGAAGGTCTTCCCGGCGTAGTTGCGCAGCACGACCTGGTCATCGTCGATGGCCAGGACGTACTCCGGCAGGAGCGGAATCTTGCCGCCGCCGCCGGGGGCGTCGATCACGTAATGGGGCACGGCCAGCCCGCTGGTCCAGCCGCGCAGTGCCTGCACGATCTCCAGGCCCTTCTCGACGGACGTGCGGAAGTGCTCGGCCCCGGCGACCTGGTCGGCCTGATAGATGTAGTAGGGCCGTACGCGGGCGACGAGCAGTTTCTGCATCAGGCGCTTCATCACCGCCGGATCGTCGTTGATGCCCTTGAGCAGCACCGTCTGGCAGCCCAGGGGAATCCCCGCGTCGGCCAGCATGCCGAGTGCCCTGACGGCCGCGGGCGTCAGCTCGTCGGGGTGGTTGAAGTGCGTGTTGATGTAGAGCGGGTGATGCTGCTTCAGGGTCGCGCACAGCTCCGGGGTGATGCGCTCCGGCAGGTGGCAGGGAACGCGGCTCCCGATGCGGAGGATCTCGAGGTGCGGGATCGCCCGCAGCCGGCCGCAGATCTCGTCCAGGCGCCGGTCGGACAGCATCAGCGGATCGCCCCCCGACATGATGACGTCCCGGATCTCGGTGTGCTCGGCGAGGTACTGGAAAGCCGATTCGAGCTGCGCCATCGGGATCTTCTCGGGATCGCCCACCTTGCGGCGCCGGGTGCAGAAACGGCAGTAGGCGGCGCACACCGGCGAGACGAGGAACAGCGCCCGGTCGGGATAGCGGTGGGTGATGTTGGGAACGGGGGAGTGGGCGTCCTCGGCGAGCGAGTCCACGATCCCGTCCTCGATCTCCAGCTCCTGGACCGTGGGGACGTACTGGCGCCAGATGGGGTCGCCCGGCTCGCGGATCAGGTCCACCATGGCGGGCGAGATGCGGAACTCGAAGTTCTCCGCGGCCTGCTTGAGGCGCTCGATGTCGCCCACGTGCTCGGACCCGAACCGCTCGGCCAGGGCCTCGAGCGAGGCGATGCTGCGCTTACGGAGCAGTTCCTGCCAGGTCATGTCCATGCGTCAAATCCTTCGAGTAGATCACCAGGTCGTCGCCCGGCGCGTAGTATCCAGGGATCGTCGCGGTCTTTCCGTAGCCGCGGGCCTCGTAGAAGCCCCGCGTCGCCGCGTAGTCCGCACGAGAGGACGTCTCGACGATGATCAGCCGGCAGCCTTCAGCCGTCAGCCGGCGCTCTACGGCCGAGACCAGCTGGGTCCCGATGCCGGTCCCCTGGCGCGCTCGATCCACGGCGATCCAGTACAGATCGAATGTCCCGACCGTGTCCGGCGTGGGCCCATAGCACGCGTACCCGACCAGCTCGGGACCGTCGAACGCCCCCAGGAAGCGATAGTCGTCGTCGCCGTCCAGCGCCTCGTCCAGCAGCTCGACCGCCGTCGCGACCTCGGCCTCCCGGAAGAGGCCGGTGTCGCGCACCAGCGTCTCAAGGCGTGCGCGGTGCGCGCGTTCGACGGGACGGAGCGAGCAGCTCACGCGCGGCCTTCGCGCCCTGCGCCTCGCGCAGCGCCACCTCGGCGATGCGTCGGATCAGCTCGGGGTAATCCCACCCCGCCGAGGACGCCATGCGCGACAGCCCGGCGTCGTCGTTCAGGTCGGGGTTGGGGTTCACCTCGAGCACCCATGGGCGCCCGGTATCGTCCACCCGCAGGTCCACCCGCCCATAGCCCTTGCCCTGCATCGTGCGCCAGGCGAGGTCGGCCACGCGGACCAGGCGGTCGGCGAGCCGCTGGGACACGGGCGCCGGACAGACGGGCACGCTGCCCAGGTCCTCCGCCGACCCC
>DATDED010000395.1:0-2031 GCA_036523455.1 Gemmatimonadales bacterium | reverse complement strand
GTGGTTCCAGACCGTGCCGTTCTTCTTCGCCGAGCCGGCCGCGTCGTCGCTGTCGGTGGGGGACGCGCCGCTCACGGCCGGCACGGACTACGTGCTCGTCGGCCGGCCCATTGCGCCGTCGCCGCTCGCGGGGGTCCCGGTCGTGTACGGCGGCACGGCGACCGACTCCTCGGGCTGGATCGGAGCGGACCAGGCGAGCGGCAGGCTCGTGGTGTTCGACGTCCGGGCCGGGGGCGACGGGCAGCGGCGTCTGGCGCCGCTGCGCGGGCTCGCGACCAACCCGCGCTTCACGCACGCCGCGGCCCTCGCCGTGGCGGAGCTCGACCTGCTCGCACCCGAAATCATCGCGCAGATCGGCGGGCGGCGCCTGACCGCCGACAGCACGCGCGCGAGCGGACAGCCCGCGCTGCTCCTGATCACGCCGGACGCGGCCGGGCGGCTGCTCGGGGCCGCTCCCGAGCGACTCGCGCCCGGGGCTGCGGGGGCGGTGGCACGGGGCGACCTCGGCGTGCGTTTCACGCCGGTGCCGTTTCCGGCGCGCAACGTGGTGGCGGTCCTCGTCGGGAGTGATCCGGCGCTGCGCGGTCAGTACGTCGCCCTCACGGCGCACAACGATCACGTGGGCTTCGACCACAGTCCCGTGGACCACGACTCGCTGCGCGCTCTCAACCGGGTGATCCGCCCCATGGGGGCGGATTCCCCCAACCGGCCCGCGACGACCGAGGAGCGGACGCAGGCGAGCCGGTTGCTCGACAGCCTGCGGAGCCAGCGGCTGGCGCGGCGGGACTCGATTCGCAACGGCGCCGACGACGACGGCTCGGGGACGGTGGCGATCCTGGAGATCGCCGAGGCGCTCGCCACGGGACCGCGGCGCCCGCGTCGATCGATCCTGTTCGTCTCGCACACCGGAGAGGAAGAGGGCCTCGTCGGGTCGAGCTGGTTCACCGACCACGCGACCGTGCCGACCGATTCGATCGTAGCGGAAATCGACGAGGACATGGTGGGCCGCGGGACGGCGGCCGATCTCCCCGAGGGCGGACCGACCTACCTGGAGGTGATCGGCGCCCGCCGCCTGTCGCGGGAGTTCGGCGACCTGCTGGAGGCGGCGAACGCGGCGCAGCCGCTGCCCTTCCGGTTCAACTATGCCTACGACGCGCCGGGACACCCGCTGCAGTACTACTGCCGCGCCGATCATTACAGTTACGCCCGCTACGGTATTCCGAGCGTCGCCCTGTCGCGCGGCGAGCATCTCGACTACCACCAGGTGACCGACGAGGCGCAGTACATCGACTACGACGACCTGGCGCGCGTAGCGCGGCTGGTGCACGACGCGGCCCTGCGGGTCGCCAACCTCGATCATCGCCCCGCGCTCGATCACCCCAAGGGCGACCCACACGCGCCGTGCGTGCAGTGAGCCTCGTCGCGCTCACCCGCGCGGTGAGTCCGGCGATCGACCGCTGCCAGCTGGTGCATCTCGCGCGGCGTCCCATCGACGTCCACCTGGCACGGGAGCAGCACCGCGCGTACGAGGCGGCGCTGCGCGACGCGGGGTGTGAGGTGCGGACCCTCCCGGCCGATCCGTCGTTGCCGGACTCGGTTTTCGTGGAGGATACCGCCGTGGTGTTCGACGAGGTCGCCGTCATCACGCGGCCCGGCGCCGAATCGCGCGTGCCCGAAACCAAGCCGGTCGCCCGGGCGCTCGCGGCCCACCGGCCGCTGGTCCGGATCACCGCACCGGCGACGCTGGACGGCGGCGACGTGCTGCTCATCGGGCGCACGGTGTACGTGGGGGAGGGCGGGCGAACCAACCGTGCGGGAATCGACCAGCTCGCGGCCGCGGTGGCGCCGCACGGGTACGATGTGCGCCCCGTCGCGGTGCGCGGGTGCCTGCATCTCAAGTCCGCCGCGACGCTCGTGGCGCCGGACACGGTGCTGTGCAATCCCCGCTGGGTGGACCCGGCGGCGTTCGCCGGCATGCGAATGCTCGACGTGGCAGCGGGGGAGCCCGGGGCCGCGAACGGGCTGCTCGTG
>DATDED010000394.1:0-4513 GCA_036523455.1 Gemmatimonadales bacterium | reverse complement strand
GTCGCGACGCGCCATGCTCGAGATCCTGGCCCGCCGGGCGACCGAGCTGGGCGTGCGCCTCGAGATCGGCACCGAGGTGACGGATATCGCCCCCTACCTCAAGGCCGACCTCGTGCTGGCGGCCGACGGGGCGAACAGCATCGTGCGCGACCGCTTCGCGGCGACGTTCCGCCCCACCATCGACTGGCGCCCCAACCGCTTCGTCTGGCTCGGCACCACGCGCCCCTTCCCGGCCTTCACCTTCTACTTCAAGGCCGATCGCCACGGGCTCTGGCGTGTCCATGCGTACCAGTACGAACGCGGGGCGTCGACCTTCATCGTGGAAGCGCGCGAGGAGACCTGGCGCGCCGCGTGTCTCGACCGCGCCAACGACCACGAAACGATCGCCTTTTGCCAGGAGTTGTTCGCCGCAGAGCTCGCCGGGCACCGGCTGCAGCGGAATCGCTCCATCTGGCGCAGCTTCGGCACGGTGCGCAACGAATGCTGGCACCACGAGAACATCGTCCTGATCGGCGACTCGGCCCACACCGCGCACTTCTCGGTCGGCTCGGGCACGAAGCTCGCCATGGAAGACGCGATCGTGCTGGTGCGCGCGCTGGGCAACACCGCCGACCTGCCGGCGGCGCTCGTGGCGTACGAGACCGAGCGGCGACCCGTGGTCGAGAGCCTGCAGCGCGCCGCCCAGGTGAGCCTGCAGTTCTTCGAGAACACCGAGCGCTACATGGACCAGGATCCGGTCCAGTTCGGGTTCAATCTGCTCACCCGCTCGCTGCGCATCACGCACGACAACCTCAAGGTCCGCGATGCCCAGTTCGTGGCCGGCGTGGATCGCTGGTTCGCGGAGGGTGCCGCTCGGCAGGCGCGCGTCGCGGTGCCGCTCGACCCGCCGCCCCCGCCCCTGTTCACGCCGTACCGGCTGGGAGAGCTGCTGCTCGAGAACCGCAGCGTCGTCTCTCCCATGTGCCAGTATTGCGCCGAGGACGGCGTGCCCAACGACTGGCACCTCGTCCACCTGGGGACACGCGCGCTGGGCGGTGCGGCGCTCATCTTCACCGAGATGACCGACGTGACGCGCGAGGGACGCATTTCGACCGGCTGCACCGGGATGTACAAACCGGAGCACGTCGCCGCCTGGAGCCGGATCGTCGATTTCGTGCACCGCCACACGCGGGCGAAGATCGGCATCCAGCTGGGCCACGCCGGCCGCAAGGCCGCGACCAAGAAGATGTGGGAAGGCGACAACGAGCCGCTGGAGGAGGGGGCGTGGCCGATCATGGCAGCATCGCCGATTCCCTATTTCCCGAACAGCCAGGTGCCGCGGGAGATGAATCGCGGCGACATGGACGAGGTGATCGCGGCGTATGTGCGCGCGACCCGCATGGCCGAAGCGGCCGGGTTCGACGCCCTGGAGCTGCACTATGCGCACGGCTACCTGATGGCTGGCTTCATCTCACCGCTCACCAACAGGCGCCGGGACGAATACGGCGGCCCTGTCGCGAACCGGATGCGGTTCCCCCTCGAGGTATTCGACGCCGTCCGCGCCTCCTGGCCCACGGCCAAGCCTATCTCGGTACGCATCTCCGCCGTGGACTGGGCCCCGGGCGGGATGGAATCGCAGGACGCCGTGGATGTGGCGCGGCTGCTCCGGGAGCACGGCTGCGATATCCTCGATGTCTCCGCCGGCCAGACGGTGGCCGACCAGCGGCCGGTGTACGGACGGCTGTTCCAAACGCCGTTCGCCGACCGTATTCGCCACGAGGCGGGGATGCCGGTGATGACCGTCGGCAACATCTCCAGCTTCACCGACGTCAACACCATCCTCGCGGCCGGACGCGCCGACCTGTGCGTGCTGGCGCGGGCGCATCTCTGGGATCCCTACTGGACCCGCCACGCCGCCCAGGCGCTCGGGTGGCCGATGGAGTGGCCGGACCAGTACGAGACCCTCAATCGCTACAAACCGCGCTTCATCTAGGGACGTGCAATCATGGCCGTGACCTACGCGAGTTACCTGCGGCTCGACGAGCTGCTCGCCCTGCAGCGTCCCCACGAAGGGGAGCTCGAGCACGACGAGACCCTGTTCATCATCATTCATCAGGTGTACGAGCTGTGGTTCAAGGAAGTGCTGCACGAGCTCGACCACCTGACCCGTCTGCTGCGCGACAACGCGACCCCGCAGGCCCTCCACACCCTCAAGCGGATTCTCACCGTCCTCAAGGTGCTGGTCGCACAGATCGACATCCTGGAGACCATGAACCCCCTCGGGTTCCTCTCCTTCCGGGACCGTCTCGAATCGGGCAGCGGATTCCAATCGTTCCAGTTCCGCGAGCTCGAATTCGTGCTCGGGCTGAAGCAGGCGAGCGCCGTGGAGCGCTACCCCGACGGCAGCCCGCACCGCGAGCGGGTCGAGCGGCGCTACAACGAGCCGGGGCTGTGGGACGCGTTTCTCGTCTTCCTTCAGCACCACGAGTATCCGGTCCCCCGGGCGCTGCTCGAACGTGATCTCACGCAGCCGATCGAGCCGAGCCCGGAGCTGCAGCGCGTGCTCATCCGGGTTTACCGCACCGACCCCACAGTCACGGCGGTGTGTGAGCGGCTCGTCGATCTCGACGAAGGCTTCATGGAGTGGCGCTATCGCCACGTGAAGATGGTGCAGCGGACGATCGGGACGCGGCACGGCACGGGCGGCTCCGCGGGCGCGGACTACCTCCTGACGACCCTCAACCGGCCCGCGTTCCCCGATCTGTGGGAGATCCGCACCGAGCTGTGACCATCACCGCGCAGTCGCTCTTCGCGTCCCCCAACGCGCTGGCGCCACACTATTCCCGCTTTCGCGTCGCCGAGCGGCTGCTCCTGACGGGCCACTCGCACCAGGCCTGGCCCGACGTCGGATTCGCGGCGCAGCAGCAGGCCTGGCTCGACACCGCCGAGCTGGTGGACGACAAGTGGGATCGGGCCTTCGCGATGGCCGACCGCGTGCGCGCCGGATTCGCCCGACTGCTCGAGGATCGCGAGGGGGACATCGCCCTCGGCGTGAACACGCACGAGCTGGTGGTGCGCTTCCTCTCGGCGCTCCCGCTCGCGAAGCGTCCACGCCTTGTGACGACGGACGGCGAGTTCCACACCGTGCGGCGCCAGCTCGACCGGCTCTCCGAAGAAGGGATCGAGGTGGTCCGGGTGCCGGCTCGGCCCGTGAACCTCCTGGCTGAGCGGCTCGCCCGAATGGTGACCGACCGGACCGCCGCAGTGCTCGTCTCCGCGGTGCTGTACGAGAACGCCCATATCGTGCCGCATCTGGAGGTCGTCCTGCAGGCCTGCCGGCGCTTCGGCGCGGAGCTGCTGGTGGACGCCTACCATGCCCTCAACGTGGTGCCGTTCTCGCTCGTGACGGAGCGCCTGGAGAGCGCCTACGTCGTCGGCGGCGGCTACAAGTACTGCCAGCTGGGCGAGGGCAACGCCTTCCTTCGCGTGCCTCCGGACTGCGCCCTTCGGCCCGTGATCACGGGGTGGTACAGCGAGTTCGCGCTGCTCTCCTCCCCCCCGGTTTCCGGACCAGTCCCCTACGGCCCGGGGCCCGCCCGCTTTGCCGGCGCCACCTACGATCCTACCAGCCATTACCGGGCGGCTGCGGTGTTCGACTTTTTCGAACAACAGGGGCTCACGCCGCGGCTGCTGCGCGAGGTCAGCCAGCATCAGGTGGGACTGCTGGCGCAGGAGTTCGACCGGCTGGACCTGGACCGCACGGTGATCAAGCGCGACCGGCGCTCGGTGCCACTCGAAGCAACGGGTGGGTTCCTGGCGTTCTACGCCCCCCGCGCTCGAGAGATCTCTCAGGCGCTGCACCAACGCAGCGTGTGGACGGACTATCGCGGGGATACCCTGCGGCTCGGTCCGGCTCCCTACCTGAGCGACGCCCAGCTGCGGGACGCCGTCGCACGGCTGGGGGAAGTGGTCGCCGTCGCCGGCCGCTGACACCTTGCGGACGGCGCGCTTTCGCGGCGCCTTGCCGAGCAGTGCATCTTGAGCCTCATGTCCGAATCTCTCCGGGTGGTGTCGGGGCCCCAGTACCGCACGGGCGTGACGGCCGCCGGCGAGCGACTGACCAGGCCGCAGCGCTATTCCTCCAAGCTCGCCCTGGTGCTTCCCGGTGGCGGCGCCAGGGCGGCCTATCAGGTCGGGGCGCTCGCGGCGCTGGCGGAACGGCTGCCGGATCTCGAATTCCCGATTCTCACCGGCGTCTCCGCCGGTGCGATCAACACGATCTACCTCGCGGCTCATCCGGGACAACTCGCCCAGTCCGTCGCCGGGTTGCAGGTCGCCTGGGGACGGCTCACCACGGAGCAGGTGTTCCGGGTGCGTCCCGGAAGCCTCGTCGGGGCCGCGGCGCGCTGGTTCCTCGCCTCGCTGCTCGGGCGGCGCACGGGACCCACACCCGCTCGCGGCGTCCTCGACACCCAGCCGTTGCGCGAATTCCTCGAGGCGACGGTCGACGTCCGCGGCATCCAGGCGAACATCG
>DATDED010000393.1:0-3312 GCA_036523455.1 Gemmatimonadales bacterium | reverse complement strand
CCGCATGGTGCCAGTACACGTTGCGATACATCTGGTATTTCGCGAACAGCAGGGATTCGAGCGCCGCGAGGCCCTTCTCGTGCAGGGCGAGCGACAGGCGGCCGCCCGGACCGGGCGCGAGGGTCAGCGAGGAGAGCAGCCGCTCGACGTCGATCACGCCGTAGGGCACGCCGCACATCCAGGCATCGCGCGACAGATAGTCGAGCTTGTCCACGTCCACCGCCCCGGAGACGAGGCCCGCCAACGGGTCTTTGCTCTGGCCGCGGATCAGGGTCAGCAGCTTCTGGGGGGCGATACGCGAGCGCCCCAGGACCTCGGCGACCTCGGGCTGCGCCAGATGAATCTCGGCGAGGGTCTCGTGGCCGGGCAGGCCGGCCTCCTCCAGCGCGTGGGAGAACGGATAGTGGCCGACGTCGTGGAGCAGCGCGGCCAGGCGCAGCAGTCGCGCGTCGGCCGCATCGACGGCCTGGCCGCTCTCCTCGAGCAGCGCGATCGCGCGGCGCGCGAGGTGGTAGGCCCCCAGGGCGTGTTCGAGCCGCGTGTGGGTCGCCCCGGGGTACACGAGAAACGCGTGTCCCAGTTGCCGGACGTAGCGGAGGCGCTGGACGGCGGGCGTGTCGAGCAGCTCGAGCGCCTCGGGCTCGAGCCGGATGTTGTTCCACAGCGGATCGCGGACGACTTCGAGCCGGGTCACACCCGGGGGCCTGGGGGCCCGGCCTCACGCACCGCCGCGTGCACGTGTTCCTCGAACTGTCCGAAGTTCTTGCGGAACAGCTCCGCCAGCCGCATCGCCTGGACGTCGTATGCGGCGGGGTCGGCCCAGGTGCGGCGCGGCAGGAGCACGTCCGCGGGGACGCCGGGGACCTCGGTCGGGACGGCGAGGCCGAAGGCGGGCTCCCGCACCGTCGGGATGCGGTCCAGTTTTCCGCCGAGCGCGGCGCGAACAATGGCTCGCGTGTGGGAGAGGCGGATGCGCTGCCCCGTCCCGAATCCGCCGCCGGTCCATCCCGTGTTCACGAGCCAACACTGCACGCCGTGGCGGGCGATCTTCTCGCCCAGCATGGTGGCGTAGGCGTTGGGGTGGCGGGGCAGGAACGGCGCGCCGAAGCAGGCAGAGAACGTCTCCTTCGGCTCGGTGACCCCGCGCTCGGTGCCGGCCACCTTCGCCGTGTACCCCGACAGGAAGTGGTACATCGCCTGCGCCGGCGTCAGGCTGGCGATCGGCGGCATGACGCCGAACGCGTCGCACGTGAGAAACACGATGTGCGACGGATGGCCGCCGAGCCCGCCAGGGACGTGGTTCGGGATGAAATGGATGGGATAGGACGCGCGCGTGTTCTCCGTGATCGCAGCGGAATCCAGGTCCAGCGTCCGGGCGACCGGGTCCACGACGACGTTCTCCAGCACCGTGCCGAAGCGCTGCGTCGTCGCGAAGATCTCCGGCTCTCCCTCGGCGGAGAGGCGGATCACTTTCGCATAGCAGCCGCCCTCGAAGTTGAAGACGCCGGACTCGCTCCACCCGTGCTCGTCGTCGCCGATCAGCCCGCGGGAGGCGTCGGCGGAGAGCGTGGTCTTGCCGGTTCCCGAGAGCCCGAAGAACAGCGCGACGTCGCCCGCTTCCCCGATGTTCGCCGAGCAATGCATCGGCAGCACGCCCTGGGCCGGGAGCAGGTAGTTGAGCACCGTGAACATGCCCTTCTTCATTTCCCCGGCATAACGGGTCCCGCCGATCAACACCAGCCGGCGGGCGAAATGGAGCACGATGAACGTGCCGGTCTTCGTGCCGTGGATAGCGGGGTCGGCCTGGAACTCGGGGGCATGCAATACGTGCCACGACGGTTTGAAGGCGGCGAGGTCCGCGTCGGTGGGCCGCAGGAACATGTTGTACACGAACAGCGTGTGCCACGCGTTGGGCGAGACGAAGCGCACCGGAATGCGGTAGGCGGGGTCGGCCCCGGCGAACAGGTCGCGCGCGAACAGCTCCTGGCCGTTCAGATGGCGCATCACGTCGGCGTACAGGCGGTCGAAGGACTCGGGCTCGAGCGGCTGGTTCACCTTGCCCCACCACACCTGGTCGGCGGCGGACGGCTCCCGCACGACGAACTTGTCGCCCGGGCTGCGGCCGGTGTGGGGAGTGGTGACGGCGCAGAATGGGCCCGCCTCGGCCAGCACACCCTCGCCGCGGCGCACGGCGTGCTCGTACAGCGCGGCGGGACCGAGATTCCAGTACACCGCCCGCTCGGGGGCGAAGCCCAGAAGCATCGCGCCAGATGGGCGGGCGCCGCCGGCGGGCGATGGGGCAATGGTCTGCATGAGAGATCCTCTAGTGCGTAGGCCGCGCGTGGCGGCGATGTTCGAGGGCGTCCAAAGCGGCGAGCACCGCCAGATTGACGATATCGCTCACCTCGGCTCCCCGTTGCAAGACGTGTACCGGCTGGGCCATCCCGACGAGGATCGGCCCGATGACTTCGGCGCCGCCCAAGCGGTCGAGCAGCTTGTAGGAGATGTTCGCGGCGTCGAGGTTGGGGAATATCAACACGTTCGCGGCGGTGCGCAGGCGGGAGAAGGGGTAGGTCCTGGTGAGAATGGCTTCCACCACCGCGGTGTCGGCCTGCATCTCCCCGTCCACCTGGAGCTCCGGCTCGCGCTCGTGCAGCAGCTGAACGGCGCGGCGCACCTTCTCCACCGAGGGGTGTTTCACGGACCCGAAATTCGAGCAGGACAGCAGCGCGACGCGCGGCTCGATGCCGAGGCGCCAGACGAACCGGGCCGTCGCGGACGCGATCTCGGCCAGCGTCTCGGCGTCGGGGTCGATGTTCACGGTGCAGTCGGCGAAGAACAGCGTTAGCTGCTGGAACACCAGCATGTAGATACCGCTGGTGTGACGCCGGCCGGGCTCGACGCCGATCACCTCCAGCGCCGGCCGGATCGCTTCGGCGTAGTGCATGTCCGCTCCGGCGACGAAGGCGTCGGCCTGTCCCTGTCGCAGCATCAGCAATCCGTAGTACATCGGATCGGCGACGCGCGCCCGGGCTTCGCGCAGCGTGATGCCGCGGCGCTGTCGGCGCCGCCACATCTCCTGCGCCATCGTCTCGGCGTTCGCCGCGCGCCGCGGGTCCAGCAGCTCGATCTCCTCGAGCGTGACGCCCGCATTGTCGGCCTGGCGCCGCATCACGTCGACGTCGCCGAGCAGGATCGGGCGGGCGGCCCCGTCGTCGGCCAGCACACGCGCCGCGCGCAGAATGCGAGGGTCCTCGCCTTCCGGAAACACGATGCGCTGCGGGTCGTGCTGCACGCGCTGCGACAGACCGC
>DATDED010000392.1:0-2345 GCA_036523455.1 Gemmatimonadales bacterium | reverse complement strand
GACCGGATCGATGCGCTGCTCAACATGGTCGTGAGCCCGCATCACGTGAGCGCGATGATGATACAGAACCGCTCGCACCGCATGACCGAGGTGGTCGCCCGCCTCGCACCGGGCGTGAGCGTGACGCAGGCCCGCACCGAGGTCGCCGCGGTCTATGCCCGCATGCAGCACGACCACACGGACGCGTACAACCCCGGCTCGCATTACCGCCTCGCGGTCATTCCCTTCAAGGAAGCGCTGGGCGAGCGCGCGCGGTTGACGCTCTGGCTGCTCATGGGGGCGGCCGCGTTCGTCATGATCATCTCCGCCGCCAACGTCGCCAACCTGACGCTGATGCGCGGCGTGCGCCGGGAGCACGAGCTGGTGGTGCGCGCGGCGCTGGGCGCCGGCGTCGCGCGACTGCGGCGGTTGCTGCTGGTCGAGAATCTGCTGCTGACGCTCGTGGGGGCCGTCCTCGGTGTGGTCCTCGCCCTCGGCGGGGTGCGACTGCTCATCGCGCTCGCCGCGCGGTACTCGCCCCGCGCGGGCGAGATTCGGCTCGACAGCGTCGTCCTGGGCTTCACCCTCACGCTCTCGGTCGCGCTCGCCCTGCTGCTCTCGTTCATCGCGGCGCTGCCGCAGGAAGGCACCTTCGGGTCCTGGATCTCGGCCGGGGTGCGGCGCATCAGCGGGAGCCTCAAGAAGCACCGGCTGCAGCGCGGACTCGTCGTGGCACAGGTCGCCGTGTCCGTCGTGCTGCTCGCGGGCGCCGGACTGCTCACGCGCACCATGATGCGGTTGTCCGCAGTGGACACCGGTCTCCGGGCCGAGGAAATACTGGCCTTGGACGTGCCGCTGCTGAAATTGGGAGGGGCGCCGAGCGACGCATCCGACCCTGCCGCGTGGATGCGACATCTCCTCGAAGCCGACGCCGCAGCCAAGCAGGAGTACGAGCGCATGCGGCTCGCGATCCGGGCCCTCCCGGGCGTCTCCGAAGCAGGCCTGGGCTCGAGCATGCCGCTCGCCACCTCGATGATGTCGTTCGAGGTCAAAGCGGAAGCCCGGGCCCTCGCCGTGGGCGAGGCCGCGCCGCACGCTGCCGTCCGCACGGCGAGCCCCGAGTACTTCCGCGCCTCGGGGATTCCGCTGCTCGGCGGGCGTGAGTTCACCAGCACCGACCGGGCCGGCTCGGGGTTGGTGGTGATCGTCAACAAGACCTTCGCCGACAAGTTCTTCCCCGGCGAGGACCCGATCGGGAAGCGGATCGCATGGACGGGCGAGCTGCTCAAGTTCAGCCCCATCAGCGGCGACTGGCGCACGATCGTCGGCGTCGCCGGCAACACACGCGATGGCGGGCTGGACGCCGAGCCCCGCGCCACGGTGTTCATGCCGTTCGCACAGATGTTGTCCATCGGCGGCGCGCTGGTGATCCGTGCCGACGCCGATGCCCCGGGGCTGGTGCCCGCTGCGACGCGCATCGTGCACCGCATCGCCCCCATGGCGCCGATCGTGAACGTGCTGACCCTGGCCCAGATCAAGGATCAGAGCGTGGCGCCACGGCGCTTGAACGCCGCGCTCGTGTCGTCGTTCGGGATCCTCGCGGTGGTCATCGCTGGGGTGGGGATCGCCGGCGTCCTGGCCTTCTCGGTGAGCGCGCGGACCAACGAGATCGGCATCCGCATGAGCCTCGGCGCCGGCCGGGGCCAGGTCCAGCGCATGATCCTGCGGGAGGGCGGTGTGTTGCTGGTGATCGGCCTCATGCTGGGCGTTGCGGGTGCTTACCTCGCCGGCGGCATCATCCGCGGGCTGCTCTTCGGGGTCGCGCCGCACGACCCGGTGACGCTCGTGGGCGTGGCGGTGATGATGGCAGCGATCGGGATCGTCGCCTGCTGGATTCCGGCGCTGCGTGCGGCGCGAATCGACCCGGCGATCACCATGCGCTCGGCGTGACAGGATGCCGAGCGCCCGGAGAGACGACATGAGCTCCATCAAGCGGACGGCGCGGCTCGCGGGACTGCTGTACGTGGTGATGTCGGCGCTGATGGTCTACAGCTACATGTACCTGCCCGCCACCTTCCTCGTTGCCGGGGACGCCGCCGCGACGGCCCGCAAGATCACCGATGGCGCGCTGCTGTACCGCATCGGCATTCTGGGCGATCTGGTCGCGCAGCTCCTGTTCGTGTTCGTGGTGCTGACCCTGTATCAATTGTTCAAGGACGTCAGCCGGACGCACGCCAGGCTCATGGTGGCCCTGGTGTGCGTCGGCGTGGCCGTAGAGATCGTCAATCTCGTCACGCACATCGCACCGCTGATCTTCCTGAGCGGCGCCGACTATCTGTCGGTGTTCACCAGGCCGCAGCTGGACG
>DATDED010000391.1:0-12106 GCA_036523455.1 Gemmatimonadales bacterium | reverse complement strand
ACTCCGTCTCCGAAGGCAACAGGAAGAGATCCGCACCGCGCAGGATGTCGGCGACGTCGTCCACGCGACCCGTGAACCGGACGTCCCGCTTCACGCCGAGCCTGGCCGCCTCCCGTTGGGCTGCGTCGTGGTCGGGGCCGTCGCCCGCCAGCACGAGCGTCGCCTTCATCGTCTTGCGGACCCCCGCGAACACGCGCACGACATCCACCACGCGTTTCACGGGCCGGAAGTTCGAGATGTGCATGATCACCCGGTGGTCGGCCGGGGCGAGCCGGCAGCGGGCCGCCGGGTCGGGCGCCGGAAAGTATTCGGCGCGATTGATGAAGTTGGGAATCACGACGATCTCGCAGGAGTCGCATCCGAAGAACTGGTGCGTCTCCTTGCGCAGGAACTCGGACACGGCCGTCACCCGGTCCGAGTGCTCGATCGAGAACTTGGTGAGGCTGAAGTAGGACGGATCCTTCCCCACCAGCGTGATGTCGGTACCGTGCAGCGTCGTGACCAGCTTGAGATCGCGCTCCTCGGCGAGCATCTGCTTCGCGAGCCAGGCCGTGGCGGCGTGCGGAATCGCGTAGTGGACGTGCATCACCTGCAGCTCTTCGCGCAGCGCCACCTCGTGCTGCTTCACCGCCAGGGCGAAGGCGTACTGCGACTGCTCGAACAGCGGATAGTCCGCGGGCACGACCTCGTGAAACGTCACCCGCTCGGTGACACCGCGCAGGCGAAACGGGCTCGCGTAGGAGATGAAATGCACCTCGTGGCCGCGGCGCGCGAGCTCCAGGCCGAGCTCGGTCGCGACGGCGCCCGATCCGCCGTAGGTGGGATAGAGGGTGATGCCGATCTTCATGGCTATCGGCTATCGGCTACCGGCTACCGGCCTGAAACGACGCGCCAACGATCCAGCACCTCTCCCGCGAGACTTGCTGAGCTTCTCGTCGCATCCAGAGTCCAGACCTCCTCGGACTGATAGCCGATAGCCGGTAGCTGGCGCAGTTGATGCCGAAACCACGTCTCCTGTCGCTTGGCGTAGCGGCGCGTCGCGCGCACGATCGCATCCCGCAGTAGCGCTGGTTCGAGCCGCCCGGTAACCATCGCGACGGTCTCGCGGTAGCCCACGCCGTCCAGTCCTGCCGCGTCGGGGGCGGTGCCGCGCGCCAGCTCGGCGCGCACCTCGTCGACCAGCCCGGCCGCGAGCATCGTATCGACCCGCTCCGCGATGCGGCGTCGCAGCAGCTCGCGCGGCAGCGTCAGCAGAATGTACCACGGGCGCATCACGCCGGCGGCCCGCGCCATCCGCTGCCACAGTGAAAGTGGCCGCCCCGTGAGCAGCGCCACTTCGACCGAGCGCGCCGCCCGTTGGCGGCCCCCGCCCGTGAACTGTGCGTCGAGCCGTGCCGCCCAGCGCGCCACGTGCGACCCACCGAGACCCGCCGTCCAGGCACGCAGCCGCTCGCGGCGCGCGGGGTCGAGCGGCGGCTCCTGGAACAGCCCGTCGGCGAGGGCGCGCACATAGAATCCCGTGCCCCCCACCACGAGGGGCAGCCGCCCCGCCGCACGGGCCTCCATGAGCCACCCGGCGGCATCGCGCGCGAACCGCCCGGCGCTGTACCGCTCGCCGGGCTCGACCAGATCGATGCCCCGGTGCGGCACACGCGCGCGCAGCCCGGCGTCGGGCTTCGCGGTCCCGAGGTCGAGCCGGCAATACACCTGCCGCGCGTCGGCCGAGATCACCGTGAGCGGAATGTGCTCGGCCAGCGCGGCCGCCAGCGCGGTCTTCCCGCTTGCGGTCGGACCGACGAGGACGGGGGTCAGCGGGCGGACAGACGGATAGGCGGATGGGCGGATTGGTCCTTCGGTCGCGAACCGCACGCGTTCCATACTATCCGCCGATCCGTCCATCCGCCTATCCTCCCGAGCGACCGAACCGTCGCTCCAACTCCCCCTTTGGGAGCTGGACGATGGTCGGGCGTCCATGCACGTCGTGCGCAGGCAAGGTAGCCGCGAGCAAGCGCCGCACCAGCTCCCGGGCCTCCTCGGGATCGAGGTGATGTCCGGCCTTGATCGCCGCCCGGCAGGCGAAGGTCGCGGCGAAACGCTCCAACCGGTTCGCCCAGCCACCGAAACGTCCGCCCGCCAGGTCGCTCACCAGCTCCTGCAGACAACGGGCGGCCTCGAAGCGTGGGTGCGGATTGGGAGCGGTGTGCGCCACCACCGTGCGCCCCGAGAACGGCTCCAGCTCGTAGCCTACGCGCTGCAACAGCTCCCGGTTCGCCTCGATCGCCTCCAGCTCCGGTGGCGTGAACTCGAGCGTCAGCGGCAACAGCAGCCGTTGCGCGGGCGCACCGTCACCACCGAGCTGCCGCATCACCGCTTCGTAGAGCACCCGCTCGTGCGCCGAATGCTGATCCACGATCGCGACGCCGTCCTCGGTCTGAAACAGGAGGTACGTGTCGAACACCTGGAGCAACTCCGGTCCGCGCGGCCGGCCGCCCATCCCTTCCGCCGAAAAGAGCTCCGTCGGCACACCGGCGGGAATCGACCCGGTCCCGTCCCACGCCGCCGCTTCCAGCGGTGCGGCCGTCCCGATCGGCGCCGCCGCGTCGAGCGGAGCGAGCGCCGCCCGCACCGCCTCCTCCACTACCTGCTCCATCTGCATGCGCTCGCGGAACCGCACCTCGGCCTTGGCGGGATGGACGTTCACGTCCACCGCGTCGCCCGGCAGGTCGAGAAACAAGATCAACGTGGGACGGTCGCCGGGCGCGATCGCGGAGCGATACCCCGCTTCGGCCGCCCGCAGCATGAACGGATCGCGCACCGGCCGCCCGCGCACGAAGACGTATCCCTTCCGGCCGGCCGGGCGCGCCTGTGAGGGCCGCTGGGCGAACCCCGTCACCTCGACCGGCCCGCGGCGGTGCGCCACCGGGAGCAGCGTATCGGCCAGGTCGCGGCCCCACAGCGCATGGATGCGATCGATGGGGCGGGACGCCGGCCCGGTGTCGAGCAACGTCCGCCCGTCGCTCGTCAGCCGGAAGGCGACATCGGGACGAGCGAGCGCCATGACCGCCATGACCTCGCTCGTCGCGCGCGTTTCCGCGGCGGGCGAGCGCAGGAACTTGCGACGGGCCGGCGTATTGAAGAACAGTGCCCGTACCGTCACCGTCGTGCCCTGCTGGCGGACCGCCGGTTCTTCCCGCTCCACGGTCGCTCCGCTCACCGAGACACGGATCCCCGGGCCGCTTCCGTCCGCCGTCTCCAGCTCGAAGCGCGAGACCGAGGCGATGGCCGGCAATGCCTCGCCGCGAAAGCCGTACGACCCCACGCCGATCAGATCGGCCGCGTTCCGGATCTTGCTCGTGGCGTGGCGTTGCAGCGCCAGCCGCGCGTCCGCGGGAGACATGCCGGACCCGTCGTCGGAGACCCGGATCAGCGCGCGGCCCCCGTCTTCCAGCTCCACCCGCACGCTGCGCGCGCCGGCGTCGAGAGCGTTCTCGACCAGCTCCTTCACCACGGAGGCGGGCCGCTCGACCACCTCGCCCGCGGCGATCTGATCGGCGACGTGCGGGGGAAGGACGGAGATGCGGCCGCTCACAGGCGCGCCACCTGCCCCGCCTGCACCCACCCCTGGACGCCGTCCGGCCGGCGGACCCGCAGCCATTGTCCGCCGTTGAACTGATCTTCCACCAGCACAGCCACGCCAGGCCCGAGCACGATGCTCGCGCTCGCCGAGCCGTAGGGTGCCGCGCGGACGGGCGTCGCGGCGCTGACGATCACCCCCACGGGGCGAGCGCGACGGTGCCGCTCGAGCTGGCCGAACACGGCGGCCCCGAGCGCAAGGACGCCGAGGACCGCGGCTACCGCACGTCGGCGCGAGAGCAGCAGCGCGCCCCAGCACGCGACCCACAACGCCGCCGCCACGAGAGCGCACTCCCCCGGGGTGACCGGCCCGACCGCCAGGAGATCCTCGGTGATGGCGTCGGGCGGGGGCAGCAGGGTGCGCGCGTGCCGGATCACCGCGTTGCGTGGAGCGAGGCGCTGGGCGGTGACCCACGCCGCGACCGCCTTGCCGTCGGCGCCGCTGCCGTACAGGGCCGCTCCCAGATCGTACCAGTGAGCCGGATTCAGGGTATCGGCGGCGGCACGGGCGGCGAAGGAATCGGCCGCGGCGCGCAACGCTCCCGCCCGGTACAACGCTTCGGCACCGGTCACGTTCTCCATCCCCTGCGCCCGCGCCGCCGCACCGGCGGCATAGACCGAGAGCAGCACCGTCAATGACGCGCCAAGCCCGCTCGCCCGGCTGCGCCGGCCGACCCGCTCCGACTCGAGGGAGCGCAGCACCTGCTCCAGCTCCGACTGGAGCGACTTGAAGTCCTCGACGCCACGCGGTCCGTACCGAGCCGCCCGCAGGCGATCGCGCACCCGCACCACGTGCAGGGCCACGCTGCGGTCCACCCCCGCGACCTGAAGCGCGCGCACGAGGCCCCCGCCCTCTCGCGCCGGGGCATCGGCCACGCGGGCGGTCAGAAGTTTGAGGAACTGCCGCTCCAGATCACCGAGACGGGTTCCTTCGATCGGCGCTCCCGAGGGAGCCGCGACCGGGACCCGGCGCCGGCTGCGCCACCACACGAACGCGGGCGGCAGCAGGACGATCGCCAGCCAGCCGGCCAGTCCGAGCGCGCCGGCCACCCGGTCCGCCCAGGGACGGGCGCCCGCCGGGAGCAGCGGCGGCAGCGGACGCGAGGCCTGCGGGTCGATGCCCGGTGTCGCCACGATCGACCGGGCGCCGACGGTGAGGACCCGGTAGTCACCGGCATCCGAATCGAAGTAGGGGTACCGCACGGCGGGCAGCAGAAACGCGCCGGCCGAGTCCGGGACCAGCATGTAGCGGAACGTCTTCGTCCCGCCCACTCGACCCTCGAGCGCGCCGATGCGCGTGGTCGTCTCCCCTGAATACGATCGGAGGGCGGGCGGGAGGCGGAGCGCCGGTGGTGGCCAGAGCGACGGGTTCCCCGTCCCCCTGAGCGTGACCACGAGCTCGACCGGTTCCCCGACGCGCGCCTCCGACGGGGTCGTCTCGATGTCGAGGTGCAGATCCGCGGCGACCACACCCTGGTCGTCTTCGGAGCGGCCCGCGACCGGCAGGGGAAGCACGGTGAGTGGAGCCGAATCGGTCGTCAGCGAATAGCGCTCCTCCGTACTGAAGAAGGAGAAGCTCATGGGCACGGCGTACGTCATGGAGCTCGGCGGTACGACGATCCGGCCCGGGGAGAGCGGAAAGAGCACCTGGTGGACGGCGTAGAGGTCCATCCAGCGACCCCGGACCTGGCGCGACAGCACCACATCGCTGGGCGCCGACGGCGGCAGCGCCCACACAGCCTGTGGGGTCTGCAGGGTGAGCTGCGGCGGCCGCCGCAGGCGTGTGCGCAGATCCCGCGGAAACCAGGCCGCGAGGAGGAGGTCGAGCTGCTGGCCGATGCGCGGCGGACGCTCGGGCAGGACGATCGACAGCGCGACCTGGTCGCCGCGCGTCGGTGGAGCGGCGCCGGCCAGCAGCGATCGCGCCGCAGGGCCCAGGGTGGTCGCGGAGAACGCGGCAGCGCTGTCCACCACGATGGTGAGCGGTTCCGTGGCCGCCACGCGATCGCCGACGCGCACGCGCACCGGGCCGATGACGAGCCGTCCGGGACGCTCCGCCTGCAGGGTCAGGGCACGAACCGCCGTGCGCGTCAGGCCGTCGACCCCCTGCAGCGACACTTCGGCGGCTTCGCGCGTCCCCAGCACCGAGAAGCCGTCGAGCGGAGGCAGCTCGAGTCGTGGCGATGCGCCGCCGCTCACCCGCACTTCGACGGTGAGCGTCACCTGATCCCCCACGGCGATCCGCGTGCGATCCACCGAAGCCGTGATGTCGGGCGCGATCCCCTGCACCAGCAGGAGGGCGACGAAGGGGATTCCGGTCACCAGTCCTTCACCCCAGGCTCGCTGGCACGACGTACGCGGCCCATCCGCTGCCGCCGGGTATTCAGCTCCTCTTGCCCGATCGAGCGGAGGATCTCGTCCGCCTGCGACTGGCTCATGCCCTGGCTGGCGGTGCTCGGCGGCGGGGGGCGGTTGCCGGACTGGGATGGACCGCTCTGCCCGGCGCTCGAGGGCGGGGGCTGTCCCGAGCCGCCGCCCTGCGAGCGGCGCCGTTGTGCCAGCTCGAGATTCCATTTCGCTCCGGGGTGCCGCGGCTCGAGCAGCAGCGCCTCCCGGTAGGCCCGTTCCGCCTCGCCCAGATGGGCGTCGCGGTGCACGGTGTCCAGCTCGGCGGCGCGCAGTGCGAGGAGCCCTTCATTGAAGAGCGCCCGGAAGCGCACCCCGGGATCGAGCGAGACCGCGGCCTTGGCCAGCGCGCTGCGCGCGGTCGCGAAATCGCTGGCGGCGATGGCCGCGGTTCCGGCGTTGTACCAGGTCGTGTCGTCCTCGCGGACCGCCAGCTGAGCCAGGTAGGCGTCGCGGGCCCGGGCGGCCTCGCCCTGATCCCAAGCGCGTTCCGCCGGCGTGCGGCGCCGCAGCGGCGTCTGCGCCCGCGCGTCCGCGGGGAGCACGCTCGACAGCGCGAGCAACAGGCCCACCAGGGCGGCGGTGCGCCGCAAGACGCCTTGGGCGAACAGAACCGCGAGCGCCCCGAGCAGCGGCACCCATCCGCGGGGGCGGCCCCTCTCGGTGCTCGTCTGCATGGACCGGCTGCGCTTGTAGGCCGCCACGAGATCGCGCACCGCCCCAGCCTGATCGGCGAGACCGGCGTCGACGATGGTCCCACGGGCAGCATCGGACACCGTGAGCAGGACGTCGTCGCGCCGCCGGGTCTCGATGATCTGGCCCGCGTCGTCCACTTGGTAGCCCTGCAATACGCCCTGATCGTCGCGCCGCGGGATGCGGGCAGGGTCGCGGCCGCCCTCCGCCACGAAGATGACGTGCACTCCGGCCGACCGGAGCCGCTGTGCCGCCACGAGCGTCGCGCCGAGCGAGTCGTGCCCTTCCCCGTCGGTGAACACGACGAGGATGCGGTCCGCCGCCTCCGCGGCGGTGGCGAGCAGCTCGCCCCCCATCTCGAGCGCGGGCGCGAGCGAGGTCCCGCCTTCGGACGCGACGTCGGGATCCAGCGCGTCCAGGTAGAGGGTGAGCGCCGAGCCATCCACCGACAGCGGCGACAGGATGTAGCTCGCGCCGGCGAAGGCGACGAGGCCGAGGCGATCCCCGTCCAGGTCCTGGGTGAGCCGCCGTGCCTCGCGCAACGCGCGGGCGAGCCGGCTCGATCCGGCCGCGTCTTCGGCGAGCATCGATCGCGAGATGTCGACGGCCATGACGAGATTCAACCCGCGCGTCTCCGCCTCCAGCCGCTCCCGCCCCCAGCGCGGACCGGCGAGCGCCACCATGACCAGGAACGCGGCCACGGAAATGGCCGTCGGGCCGAACTGCCCGCCGGCCCGCGCCAGGCGCGCCGTCTCCGCCGACCACCGGGCCGCATGCGACAGGCGCACCCGGCGCACCCAGGTGGCGCCGGTCCAGAAGAGGCCGCCGATCACCGGGGCGAGCAACAGGAGCACCGGCGAATCGAAGGTCATCAGGGCACCCGCACCACGATCGTCGCCGACAGCAGCAGCTCGAGCCCGAGGGCGAGCAGTCCCAGCGACAGCGGCCAGCCCACCGCCTCGTCGAACCGCCGGTAGATGATGTGCTGCACCGTCGTCTTCTCCAGGCGGTTGATCTCGGCGAAGATATGACGTAGCGACTCGCTGTCGGTCGCCCGGAAGTAGCGGCCGCCCGTCATCGTCGCCACTTCGGTGAGCAGCGGCTCGTCGATCTCGACCGGCAGCATCTGGTAGCGGAGTCCCTGCCCGCCCTGTCCCGTCGGCACCGGTGCTTCGCCCTGCGTTCCCACGCCGATGGTGTAGATGCGGATGCCGAACGCCGAGGCGGCGCGGGCGGCGGTGCGGGGGTCGACCGTGCCGCGGTTGTTCACGCCGTCGGTGAGCAGAATGATGACCCGGCTCTTCCCCGGCGCGCGCCGCAGCCGGTTGGCCGCGGTGGCGATCCCGGTGCCGATGGCGGTGCCGTCCTCGAGCGTGCCGATGTGCATATCCTGCAGCGCGGCCTCGAGCACCGCGTGATCGTTCGTGATGGGAACCTGCGTCAACGCCTGCCCGGCGAAGGCGACCAGGCCGATGCGGTCGGAGGCCCGGGCGCGCACGAAGTCGATGGCGGTCTGCTTCGCCACGTCGAGCCGGTTGGCCGGCGTGAAGTCCTCGGCCAGCATACTACTCGAGAGATCCACGGCGAGCACGATCGAGATCCCCTCGCTCCGCACCTCCGACTTGGCCGCTCCGATGCGCGGTCCGGCGGCCGCGACGATCCATGCCGCGACACAGAGACTGCGTAACGCCACCGGCACGCGGGCAAGCCACAGGCGCTGCCGGATCGCCGCCGCGGGCCGCGCGTCCGACAGCGGCGTCCCCGTCAGGCGGCCGAGCCGGCGGCTCCGCAGCCACCACCACAGCGGCAGCGCCAGCAGCAGGACCAGGAGCAGCGGTCGCGCGAAACTCAACTTCCCAGCCTTTCCGCCAGCGTCTCGGCGAGCCGCGCCAGGGCGACGACGTCGACCTCAGGAGCGCCCGCGAACGCGACCTCATCGAGCGCGGCGAACACGGTCCGCAGCTCCGACACCGGCGCCTGCGGCCGGCGCCCCTGCACGACCGTGAGACACTCGCTCGTGGGCAGTCCGAGATGCGCCTCCGGCACGGCGCGCGCGATCGCCGTGCGCAGCCGACCGGCGGCGCGGGCGGCCACCGCCCGGGGCTCTCCGGCCTCGAACCAGCGCCGGTCTGGGACCCCCGCACCCGCCGCCGCCGCGTCGGGTGCCGGCAGCGCGCGCGGTGGCCGGCGACGCCACCGGATGCCACCGACGAGCGCCGCCGCGGCCAGCAGGAGCGCCAGCGCTGGAAGTCGTGCATCCCGCGCCTCGGCGCGCAACGGGGCGAGTGCCGGACGCGGCTCGGGCCGCTTCAGGCTGTCGGGAATCACGCTGGCGAGTACGAAGGACGCGGTGCCGCCGGAGATGGAATCGGCCTGCGCGTCGGGACCGAGCCTCCAGACCGGCGGCAGCGTCACCGTGTGGGGTCCAGGGGTCCACGCCGCCACGGGATAGCGCACCACCCACTCGCCGCCGTCGCGCAGCACCACGGGGTCCGCGAGCGCCTCCACTTCGTCATCCGACGCCAGCCGTCCCGGACGCAGGCGCCAGCCGCCCGGCAGCGCAAATCGCCGCTCGAGCCACACCGTGTCGCCGACCGTCGCCTGGGCCGTGGCCGACCGGGCCGTCCACTCGGGAGCCGCCGGGGGTCCCTGCACCCAGCCGGCGACGACCGCCCAGAAGATCCCGGTCACCGTCTGAGACGGCGCGCCCGGTTGTGGAAAGCGCGCCGCAGGGCGACGGCATAGGGCACGTCGGTGCGGAGCGCGACCCGGGCCGCCCCCGCCTGCTGCAGCTTGCGGCTTCGATCGGCCACGAGCCGCTCCGCGGCCAGGCGGAGTCGCGTGCGCGTCCCGGGATGGCCCGTGTCGAGCAGCAGGCGTTGTCCCGTTTCGGCATCGGTGAAGTCCACCCACCCGGCGTGGGGGAAGGCGACTTCCCGGGGATCGTCGATGGTGACCGCCACGAGATCGTTGCGCACCGCGAGGCGCGCGAGCGGGTCCTCCCAACCTTCGGCGCGGAAATCCGACAGCACCACGATGATGGCACGGTGCCGCAGCAGCTTCTGCGCATAGCGCAGCGCCTCGGCGAGGTTGGTTCCCCGGCCGCGGGGGGCGAACGCCAGCAGGTCGCGGATCACCCGCAGGGCGTGGGCGCGCCCCTTGGCCGGCCGGATCACGTACTCCACGCGGTCGGCGAACATCAGCGCGCCGACGCGGTCGTTGTGACGCGCCGCGGCGAGCGCCAGGACCGCCGCGACTTCCACCGCCAGCGCCGACTTCGACATCGGCGCGCCGAAGTGCAGCGATCCCGACTGGTCCACGATCAGGAGGAGGGTCAGCTCGCGCTCCTCGGCGTAACTCTTAACGAAGGGATGCGCGAACCGGGCGGACACGTTCCAGTCGATGGACCGGAAGTCGTCGCCTTCCTGGTAGGCCCGCACCTCGGCGAACTCGATCCCCTGCCCGCGGAACACGGAGCGGTACTCGCCTGTGAACACGGTGTTCACGAGCACGCGGGTCCGCAGCTCGATCTCCTGGACCTGCTTCAGGATCTCGGGAGGAACGCGCCGCCGCCGCGCGCGGGTCGGCGGTACGTCGCCGCGCCGGCGCTCCTGCCACTTCGGTGCGTCTCGCTTCACGGCACGCGCACCGCCTCCAGCAGCTTGGTGATGACGCGGTCGGCGTCGAGGTCCTCGGCTTCGGCCTCGAAGGTGAGAAGCACGCGATGCCGCAGGACGTCCAATGCCATCGCCTGCACGTCCTCCGGGAGGACGTAACTGCGGCCCCGCAGATAGGCGTGGGCCCGGGAGGCCTGAGCCAGGTAGATGGACGCCCGGGGACTCGCCCCGAAGGCGATGATCGGCTTGAGCTCGGCCAGCCCGACCGCCTGAGGCTCGCGTGTGCCACGCACGACGTCCACGATGTAGTCCACGACCTTCTGGTCCATGTGCAGCTCGGCCACCACGCTGCGCGCCGCCAGGAGAGCTTCCGCTTCGGCGACCCGCGTCACCTCGATCGGCCGCCCCGACGCCATGCGCGCCACGATCTCCTTCTCCGCGTCGCGCGTCGGATAGCCCACCCGCACCTTGAGCATGAACCGGTCGAGCTGCGCTTCGGGCAACGGATACGTGCCCTCCTGCTCGATCGGGTTCTGGGTGGCGAGCACGAGGAACGGCTCTCCCAGATAGAACGTCTCGCCCCCGATGGTCACCTGCTTCTCCTGCATCGCCTCGAGCAGCGCGGACTGCACCTTCGCCGGCGCGCGATTGATCTCGTCGGCGAGCACCAGGTTCGCGAACAACGGTCCCTTGCGCGGATAGAACTCCTGGGTGCGCTGGTCGAACACCATCGTCCCGATCACGTCCGCCGGCAGCAGATCCGGGGTGAACTGGATGCGTGAATAGGCGATGTGCAGGCACTCCGCGACGGTGCGCACGGCGAGGGTCTTGGCGAGCCCGGGCACGCCCTCGAGCAGGATGTGGCCGCCGGTGAGCAGGCCGATCATCAGCCGCTCCACCATCGTTTCCTGCCCGACGACGCGCTTGCCGACTTCGTGCGTGATCGCCGCGGTCAGGGCGGCGTCGCTGGCCGGCCGGGCGGGGGTCCGTGCGGTCATCGCAGCGCGGCCTCCGCCGCCCGCCGCACCGTCAGCTCCTTGTCGTGGCTGTAAAGTTCGAGCAACGCCCGCGCCTCCGTGGTGTGAATGTGACCGATCCCTTCGATCGCCGCCGCGCGCAGGTGCGCCGTCCGGCGCCGCAGGAACCCTCCCGGCTCGGCGTACTTGGCCAGCACCCCGAGCGCTTCGGGGGACGCCAGCCGGCCGATGGCGAGCAGGATCTCCGCCAGTACCCCTTCGTCTTCTTCGTGCTCCAGCCGCCGCACCAGCACCGGCGTCGCGCTCACCTCGCCGCCGACGCCGATCACCCGCGTCGCGGCGGCACGCACCGCCGCACTGTCGTCGCGCAGCGCGGCCACGGCCGGCCGGGAGATCTCCTTGCCCCCGAGCTCCGCCATGGCGTGCAGCGCCGCTTCCCGCACGGCGTCCGCCGGGTGGCGCATCAACCCCGCCAGCAACGGAACGGCTTCCGGGCTGCCGGTCAAGCCCATGAAGTGCGCCGCGGTCGCGGCCACGGTGACATCCTCGTCCGCGATCGCCTCTTCGAGTGGCTCCATAGCCCGGTCCGCAGCGGCGCGAATCGCGGCGCGATACGGCTCGCGCAGCTCCGCCGGCGCCGCCAGATAGGCCCGCACCATCGGTCCCACCGTCAGCGCCGCCAGCGCGCCGACCGCCCCCACGAGGTAGCCCCGCTCCGTCGGAGGAATCCGTGGCTCGCCCAGGCGCGACACCATGCGCTCGATCAGGGCCGGCTCAGCC
>DATDED010000390.1:0-31814 GCA_036523455.1 Gemmatimonadales bacterium | reverse complement strand
GTATCCACCCCGTACGGGAGCGTGGCGCGCGGATTCAGCAGCAGCTGGGGCCGCTCCTTCGTGGAGCCGCGACCGCTTCCCTCGTAGAAGGGCAGCGGCGTGGTCAGCATGGGAGCGACCAGTCGCGGCACCGTGTCGGGTCGCTCGCGGCGCGCGTATGCCGGACTGTTGCGGTCACGAATCGTGACGCTCGCGTTGTACACTCCGGGGCGCAGGGAGAGCATGCCCTGGAACAACACGCTTTCGTCGGCCCGCAGCGTTTCCTGGAAGCCGCGCACCCGGACCTGCTGGTCGGAGGCGAGCATGACCGGGGCACCGGAATCGGAGCGGAATGCCAGCTCGACGTGATACTCGGCGATGAACTCGTTCCCTTCGCGACGGAAGCTCAGCGAGTGATTGGCGAGCGACAGCGCGAACAGCGCCAGGGTGGAGTCGGGCGAGGGCCCCGCGAGAAATCGGATGGTCGCGACGGTCGGCAGCGGGGCGCCGGTAACGAACAGCCCCATGCGGTCGTAAATCGTGCCGGCGTCGAACAGCCGCGCGATTTCGACGCCGGGCTGCGGCGTGTTGGGCGAACCGACGCGCTGCCAGGTTCCGCAGGCGGAGCATGAAGCGATCGTCATTACGGCCGCAACCGAGCGTCGTGTCACTTGCTGAACCTCAAAGCCGGACGTTAGTTTCGCCCGATCCCATGGCCAGTGAGAATCTCGCCGGTCGCACCATCGCCGGCTATCGCCTCCTGGAACGCGTCGGTGAGGGAGGCACGGCGGAAGTCTACCGCGCCGAGCACGCCGAGCATGGGGCCTGTGCGTTCAAGGTATTGCGCCCCCGCTTGCGGGGCGACCCCACTGCCGTCAAGCGCTTCCTCCGCGAGGCGAGCTACGGCGCGCGCGTACTCCACCCGTCCGTCGTCCGTACCTACGACTACGGGGAAGCCGATGGGTTGTATTACCTCGCACTCGAGTGGGCGGGCGGGCAATCGCTGGCGGATTTTCTACACCAGAGCGGCCCCGTCGCTCCTGCAGTGGCGGCGGGCATCGTGTCGCAGCTGGCCGCCGGGCTGGGCGCGGCGCACGACGTCGGGATCGTTCACCGCGACCTGAAACCCGAGAACATCATCTACGATTCCAACAGCGGGGTGACGAAGCTGCTGGACTTCGGCATCGCGCGCGACGCGGAGCTGCCTCCCGAGGAACGCCTGACCCGCACCGGATTCTTCGTCGGGACCTTGCAATACGTGGCGCCCGAAGCGTTGTCGGGGGAGCTGGTGGACGCGCGGGCCGACATCTACAGCCTGGCGACGATCGCCTACTACATGCTCTCGGGTCGGCACCCCTTCAGTGGACGCAACCCGCGGGAGCTGTTCCAGCAGCTGCTGCGAGAAGCTCCCTTGCCGCTCAACGAGGCACTCCCGGGCCGGCGCTTCCCGGCCGCCCTCGAGGCGGCCGTCATGCGGGGGCTGAGCCGCGATCCCGGGCAGCGCCAACCCAGCGTGACGACCTTCGCGGAAGAGCTCGCCAGTGCCGCGGCGGGTACAACGGAGCCGCCGGAGTCCGGCCTGCTGGGGACGCTGCGTCGCTTTATGGGTGGCAAGAAGGAATAGTAGTAGTGACAGCAACTACGCCATCGGATCACGCGAATACGATCATCCGACTCACCGAGCTGCTGCGGCAACGATCCCTGACGCACGGGGACTTCGTGCTCGCCTCGGGCCGTCGCTCGACCTTCTACATCGATGCCCGCAGGACGACCATGTCGGGCGAGGGGCAGGTGTTGATCGGCGCCGCGGGCCTGGCCGCGCTCCAGTCCCGTGGCTGGCGCCCCAGGTCCGTCGGGGGGCTCACCCTGGGCGCGGATCCCGTGGCCTACGCCATCGCCCACGCCGCCCGGCTCGCCGGCACCGCCCTCGACGCCTTCACGGTGCGCAAACAGGTGAAGGACCACGGCACCGGCCGCCGCATCGAGGGGTGCCTCGCGGCAGGTGATTCGGTGGTTGTCATCGAGGACGTGATCACCACGGGCCGGTCCGCGCTCGACGCGGTGGTGGCCGCACGAGAAGAAGGCGCCAACGTGCTCGGGGTGCTCGCCGTCATCGATCGCCAGGAAGGCGGCCGCGAGGCGATCGAAGCCGCCGGGCTCACGGTCGCCGCCCTGGTGACCGCCCGGGACCTCGGGGTGTAGTGACGACGCCGGCCGTTTCCGACGCCCTGCTCGTCGTTCTTCAGCTGAGCGACTCGTTCAACGAATACTGGCCCTTGCTGGCCCGGGAGCTCGGCGTCCCCCTCCTCGTCCGCGACACCACCGCCGACCCCGAGGCCCTTCCGACTCACGCTCTGGCGGTGGTGGTCGCAGCAGGCGGGGCGGAAACGGACGTCGGCCCCCTGCTCGGGCGCATCGGTCTTCCCGCGTCCATCCCCCTGGTGGTCGCGGGAGCCAGCACCTCGCATCGGATCGCCGCCCACACGGTCGCTGCCGGGGCGGCGGACTATTTCGCGCTGCCCGAGGACCGCGACGCGCTGCGCAGCACGCTCGCGGCGGCGCTCGAGCGCAGCCGCGCGGCGCACGACCGCGCGGCTCTGGCCACGCTGGAGGCGCAGGCCCATGCCTTCCGCGAGATCGTCGGTGACAGCCCGGCACTCCAGGCCGCATTGACGCGCGCCGCCCGCGTGTTGCCACACGCCGACGCCACGGTGCTGGTGACGGGCGAGACGGGTACGGGCAAGGAGTTGCTGGCGCGCGCCCTCCACTACGGAGGCCCGCGCGCGGCGGCGCCGTTCGTCGAGCTCAACTGCGCCGCGCTGCCCAGTGCCTTGCTCGAGAGCGAGCTGTTCGGACATGAGCGAGGGGCGTTCACCGACGCGAAGGCCGCCAAACCAGGGCTGTTCGAGGTCGCGGCGGGCGGGACGTTGTTCCTCGACGAGATCGACAGCCTCGCCCTGGAGCTGCAGAGCAAGCTGCTGCGCGCCCTGGAACAGAAGGTCGTCCGTCGCCTTGGGGCGACGACCACGAGGTCGCTGGACGTCCGCATCGTCGCCGCCACGAACAGCCGCCTCGACCGTGCGGTCGCCGAGGGTCGTTTCCGCGAGGACTTGTACTACCGGCTGAACGTCGTGACGCTCGAGTTGCCTCCCCTGCGGGCGCGCGGGGACGACGTCCTCCGTCTGGTCGCGCACTTCATCGCCAAGTTCTCCAAGCAGTACGACATCCCCGAGCCGGCCCTGACCGCCGATACGCGTCGCGCACTGTTGGTGCACCCCTGGCCCGGCAACGTGCGCGAGCTCCGCAACATCGTCGAGCGCACGCTGCTCCTGTCGTCGCCCGGGCGATTCGAGCTGGAACCGCTTCAGGCCGCGGTGCCGCAACCGCCGGTCCCGGGAGCGCTGCCCTTCCCCGCGCCGCTGGCTGAGGTCCAACGGGCGGCGGCGCACGCGATGCTCGAGCTCACCGGCGGAAACCGCTCCGAGGCGGCCCGGCGGCTCGGCGTGTCGCGCTCCCGCCTGCTGCGCCTGTTGCGCGGCGCGGGCGACGAGGAGCCGGAGGGTGAGACTCCATGATGCGATTTGAGACAGATGGCTCGCCCCGCTGCAGGACGATCGGACGTATCCCATTGACTGACAAGTACTTATCGTGGCGCGACGCTTGCGGTAGTCAGTCCCCACATTCGTTTGGAGGAATAGGTACATGCGGATGAGGACCTTTGTGGTGGCTGCCCTGATCGCCGCGGCCTGCACGGATAGTGCCGGCCCGCCGCAGCACGTGCCGACAGGACAGCTCCACTTTCTGGTACAGGATGCGACGGCGCCGGCCCTGTTATCCGATACGGCGAGCTTTTATGCCAAGGTCGGGGAAGACCGTCGGGTGGAGTTGTTCTACCGGGGGGCGACGAGTGATACCGGCGAGGCGTTCTTTCAATTCGAGGTCCACGGCGCCAGCCTGCTGAAGCGCCCCGACGGGTCGTCGTTCCAGCCGGGAGACTCGATCCTCATCACCGTGGCGGTGGGCGATCCGTCGAAGTTCGACTTCGCGTTCTCCCCCTCGGGGCTGCAGTTCAATCCCGCCGATCCCGCGCGGCTCAAGATCGAGTACAACCACTCCGATCACGATTTCAACGAAGACGGGGTGGAAGATGCCGCGGATGTGCAGGCGGAGAGCCAGCTCGCTGTCTGGCAGCGGGAGCCGCCCGACACGCTCTGGTCGAGGCTCGGCACCCTGAAGCACGTAGAGCTCGACGAGATCGAGGCCGCCATCCTGTCGTTCACCCAGTTTGCGGTGGCGTGGTAGGAGACTCGCCGTCACGATGGGCTCCTTCCTCGCCGACGAATCCGCGCTCCTTTCGGAGCTGTCGGCGCTCGCCCGCCAGGGCCGGTACCGCGAGGTGGTCGACCGCCTCCGCCTGCTCGCGCCCGGCGTCGCGGAAGCGCGCACGCCGCTCGCCCTGCTCGCTGCCGAATCCCACGGACGGCTGGGCGAGCACGACGCGGCAGACGGGTGGGCCGTGCGGGCGCTCGAGCTCGCGCAGCGGAGCCTGGACGCCCGCGCCGAGCAGCGCGCCGCCCACCTGCGCGGGGCGATCGCCTGGCAGCGGGGGGCGGTCGATGAAGCCGAGGAACACTTCCAGCGCGCGCTGGAATTGGCGCGCGCGCTGGGGGATGCCGAAGCGCAGGCCCGCGCGTTCAATAACATCGGAATCCTGCAGCACCTCCACGTCTCACCGGAGGCCGCGCTCGCCAGCTACCAGCCGGCCCTCGCCGCCTACCAGCAGGCCGGGAACGCCCGCGGCATGGCGGAGACCCACCACAACATGGCGATCAGCTGGCGGGCCCTCGGCAACGCCCCGCGCGCCCGCGACGCCGACGACGAAGCGGTCCGGCTCGCCCTCCAGGCCGCGGATCCGACGTTGCTCGGCCTGACGCTCGCCGGCCGGGCGGAAGCGCACCTGATGATGGGCGATCACGCCCTGGCGGCCGCGGAGCTCGCCCAGGCCGCGGCCGCCTACGCGCACGTCCGTTTCACCGCCGGAATCCCCGAGGTCAAGCGTGTCCAGGCGGCGGTGGCCCGGGCCCGCGAAGACCTGCCGTCGGCGGCGCGCCTGCTCCAGGAAGCTCGCGAGCTGTCCCGCGTCGGCGTCCCGCTCCACACGCAGGCCGAGATCGAGCGCGATCTGGGCAATACGCTCGATGCCCTGGGGGATGCCGCCGGTGCGCGCGCCGCCCGCGAGCGCGCCCGCGCGCTGTTCCGCCAACTCGGCGCGCGCCGGGCCGAGCAGGCTGTCGCCGCGCTCCTCCCTCCCGGCTGAAATTGGAACAACGGACGGTTTCGCAGTAGCATTCCGTCGTGACAGGGTTCGAGGCTCCCCGCTCACGTCCCTCCCTCGCCACGCGCATGCGTGGCTGGACCGACGACGCCGGCTACGAGCAGCGGCTCAAGGATCTCGAGACATTCGCCCGCAGCCACCGGCGCCGCTGGGGGTTGATCGCGGTCGGCGCGCTGCTCGCGCTCATCGGGAGTTTCGCGGGCACCGTGCCGACCCCCGCCGGGACGATCGTGCTGGGAGCCGGAGCATTCGCGGCGCTCAACGTGTTGATCGGCGTGATCCACGAGCGCGGCTGGTACCGCTGGTGGCTCATCTACGCGTTTGCGCTGCTCGACGTCGTGTGGGTGGCCGTGCTGGTCGTCTGGTTCGGACATGGCGGACTGGTGGCGGCGTTCTTCATCGCCGTGCTGCCCTATGCGTTCGAGCAGGCACGCGGCGTCGGCGATTTTCTCGTGCTGACGGCCTCGATCGCCTACCTGGCCGCCTGTTACGTGCATGGGCGTCTCTATCCCCACACGCCCGGCCTGGATACCGGCGCCTACCTCGAGACCGTCGCCTTCATTCTCGTGGCGGTGGGGTTGACCCGCATTCCGGCGACGCTGATCGCCCGGATCCGGCACGCCCGCAACGTGATGGGGGAGGCGGAGCAGGGCTTTCTGGCCGTGCGGGCGGCCGCTACCGAATCCGACGAGCTGGGCTTTCTCGAGCAGAGCTTCAACCGCATGCTCGACGAGATCGGTACCACCATCTCGACGGTGCAGCGCGAAGCGGACGAGGTCGCCGCGTTCGCGGAGCAGCTGGCCGCGTCCGCCGAGCAGATCCACGCGACCTCCGAGGCGGTGACGCACACGGCGCAGGAGCTCGCCGGTGACCTGGCCCGTCAGCGGGGGCTCGCCGAAGGCGCGCGGGGGGAGAGCGCCAAGGCGTCGGATCAGGCGGGCGCCCTGCGCACCCGCGCGGAGATGATGCAGGTGGACGCCCGCCGCCTCGTCGCCACGGCCGAACGGGGCCGGGAACGGGTGGCCCGGGCCGGCCAGACGCTGCGGACCGTCGGCGAGGAAGTCCGCGCCACCGCCGCCACCGTCGCCGGGCTCTCCGGGATGTCGGACCGGATCGGCGGATTCGCGCAGGCGATCGCGCGGATCGCCCGGCAGACGCATCTCCTCGCGCTGAACGCGGCCATTGAGGCCGCCCGGGCCGAGGAACACGGCGAAGGCTTCGCCGTGGTCGCCGACGAGGTGCGGACGCTCGCCGCCGAAGCCGCGCGCTCGGCGCGGGAGGTCGCGGAGCTCGTCACCGAACTCCGGGTGGGGATCGACGCGGCCGCCCGCGCCATGCAGACCGGCGAAGCACAGGTGCGGGACATCGGAGCGATCGCCGCCGAGGCCGACGGCGCGCTGCTCGAGTTGCATCAGGGCGTGCAGCTCGTCGGCGATCTCGTCAATGCCACCGCCGAAGTGTCGCGCAGCCAGGCCGCTCGACTGGCGGAGCTCGCCCGGTCGCTGCAGCAGGTCGCGGCGATTGCGAGCAGCTCGTCGGACCGCGCCGACGGGGCAGCCGTCTCCACCCGCTCCCAGATCACCTCCATGAGTGACCTCACGGCGACGTCGCAGCAGCTCGCCCAGCTGGCGGAGCGGCTGCGGGCCAGCATCGCCCGCTTCTCGGTGATGCGCCGCGAGCAGACTACGGCCGAGCATCGCGCCATCACGTCGGAGCACCACGTCTCCCGCACGGTCACCGTTCCCGGCACCTGACCCTCGCGGTCACCCCGCCCGGAAGACGGTCGCGGCGTCCGATCCTTGGTCCCCGACACGAACGTTCATCGGGCGGAACGCGCGGAACGTCTCCCGGTACGGGGCGACGAGCAGATCCACGTAGCGGGCGAGCGCCACCTCGAAGGGAAAGCGCCGGCGGTATTCGCCGGCGGTCACCCCCAGCATGGCCTTGAGGTGACGGCTGAAACTCTGCGGCGAAGAGAAGTCGAGCCGGTAGGCGACGTCGGCCACGGACAATCCGGGGTTGCGGAACAGATGCGCCGCGTGCACGAGTCGCATCCCCGCGAGGTAGGTCTTGGGGGAGGGTAGCGCCGCCCGCAGGAAGCGGGACATCAGGGTGCTCGGCCGGACGCGCAGGTGGCGCGCCAGCGCCCGCACCGTCCGGATGACGGGGGCCAGCCGAGTCAGCGCCTCGAAGAACAGCCGCGCATCCTCCGGGACCTCGTCCCCTAGGGCCGGGATCAGGGAATGCAGGATCCGCGCGGCCACCGGCGACGCCGGCTGGCCCACCAGCTCGCGCAGGCGTCGCCACCCGCCGGCATCGGTGCAGTCCACCGCCGCGCGTACGCCGCTGGCGCCGAGACGCAGCAGGGTCTCGGTCGCGTGATGGTCGTGCCGTGAGACGAGAGCCACGGCGGGAATCGCCGGGAACTCCCGCACCAGGCGCGCCACCGCCGGGAGATCTGCGCCGCCGCAGCGATGGACCGACAGCACGATCGCATCCACGCGCCGCCGCCGCGCCGCGGTGAGCACTTCGCGGCAGGAGTCGGCGTGGAGCGACACGAAGCACCCGTCACCGACGGCCTCGAAGCGGTGGCGCTCGGACGGCGGGAGCAACGTGCAGACGGTGACCATGGGCGGGGCGACACGATACACACCGCCCTTCAACGTCCGCTCAAGGTCCCCCGCGCACGGACTCGTCCGCTCGCCACGCGCTGCAAACCCGTCAAGTTCCCCTCAACGCACCACGGGCGAGCGTCGCCGGCCGGCGACGCACGCGCGGAAATGCTCCCCTGACGAACGAAAGTGACCCGAAAGGAACGGCGCTCAGCAGTCGCGCCGGTGCCCCAGCAGCTCGAGATAGACGTTCCAGTCCCGGTCGCCGAAACACACGAATCGCACGGTTTCCACGCTGGTCGGGCGGGAGAGCGCGTCCCGCACGGCCGTGACGGCGATGCGCGCGGCGCTCTCGATCGGATAACCGTAGGCGCCGGTGCTGATCGCGGGAAAGGCGATCGAGCGGACGCCATGATCGGCTGCGAGCTGCATCGCGCTCGAGTAGCAGCGTCGCAGCAGCTCCGGCTCGCCGCTGGCGCCACCGGCCCACACCGGGCCGACGGTGTGAATCACGAATCGGGCGGGCAGCCGATACCCCTTGGTGATCCGCGCCTCGCCGGTGGGACACCCGCCCAGCTCACGACATTCCACCAGCAGCTCAGGACCCGCTGCCCGGTGAATCGCCCCGTCCACGCCGCCGCCGCCCAGCAGCGTCGTATTGGCCGCATTCACGATCGCGTCCACGGCCTGTTCGGTGATGTCACCCCGCACCGCCTCGATGTGGCTCATGGGCCCTCAGTAGATGTCGAGATCGTTGGCGTAGGCCACGGCTCCGCTGAACCCTGCACGGACCTCCCGTACGATCTCCGCTTCGGTGGAGCTCCACGGCAGCCCGTGGGTGAGGACGAGCAGCTTGGGCCGCGCCCGGGCCGCGAGCACCCCGAGCGCTACCCCCGACGTGTGCGCCCCCGCGTGGTAACGCCGCCACTCCGGAGGCAGGCGATCGAACCCCTCCTGCGCGTAGACCTCGTGCACCAGCACGTCGCAGCCGTCACAGGCCCGCACCACGGCATCGTCCGGTCGCGTGTCGCCCGAGATCACGATGGTGCGGTCGGGGGTCTCGAACCGATACCCATAGGCTTCGCGCCATCCGGCGTGCGGCACGGAGAAGGCGATCACGGTGACCAGGTCGTCGCGGTACACAACGCCGGGGCGGATCTCGTGGGCCTGCGCCTGCCACCCGGTGTCGTTGTGCGGCTGTGCGCCGCGGCGGCGGTTGTCGATGTCGGCGGCGTACGCCTCGAGCAGGTGGCGCGTCAGGGTACGCGTCCCGCGAGGCCCGTACACCGCCAGCGGGACGGTGCGGAAGAGCACCCACGGACTGAGCATGAGATCGGGGAGGCCGAGCGTGTGATCGGAATGCAGATGCGTGAGGAATACCTCTTGAGGTTCTCCGTCCGCAGCGCCGCCACTCCCGCCCGGGCGGCCGCCGCCGCGCGACGCACGACTCCCGGACCCGCGTCCACCAGGTACGCCCGGCCCCGCACCACGACGGCGGTCGCGGGCCCGGAGCGGTCGGGGTCCGGATTGGGGTTGCCCGTACCGAGCAACACGACCTGGGTACGGGAGGAATCGTAGGAGACGGGGACTTGCACGACGCCACCGCACGTGGTGGAAGCGACGGCAAGCCAAGCGGATAGAACGAGCACCACGCCCCCAAGCTACCTTCCGCGAGACGGGGAGCAACCGCATCTTACGCTCGTTCGTACCAAGCAGGGGCGATGCCGCGTCGGGACCTCATCGATCAAGTTCGCAAAGCCTTGGGGGACCGTTACGAGATCGTCACGGCCGTGGGTCGCGGCGGCAACGCTTCGATTTTCGGGGCGTTCGACAAAGCCGGCAACCGCGTGGCTGTCAAAGTGCTGCATCCCGAGCTCGCGGCATCGGTGGCCGCCGACCGGTTTCTGCGGGAGATCCGCTACGCCGGCAAGCTCCATCACCCGCACATCGCCCCGCTGCTGGACAGCGGTGAGACCGACTATCTGCTTTGGTTCGTGATGCCGTTCGTGCCCGGCGAGTCGCTGCGGCGGGCGCTGCAGCGCGAGCGCCGCCTCGCCGTGGATTTCTCGGCGCGGGCCGGCTGCGAGATCCTGGAAGCGCTGGACCATGCGCACTCGAAGGGCCTGGCCCATCGCGACATCAAACCGGACAACATCGTGCTCTCGCCCGAGGGAGCCGTCCTCGTGGATTTCGGGATCGCCCGCGCCATCGCGCAATCGGAGGGGGACCGCGTGACGCGCAGCGGATTCGTCGTGGGAACGGAAGAATACATGAGTCCCGAGCAGGCCTCAGGCGCCGAGGAGGTGGACGGGCGCACCGACCTCTATTCGCTGGGAGTCGTCCTGTTCGAGGCGATCGCCGGCCGGCCGCCGTTCTCGGCCGCCAGCGCCGCGGCCGTGATCGACATGCAGCAGCATCACGCCCCGCCCTCGCTGCAGTCGTTGCGGCCGGAGGTGGCGGCGGGGCTCGGCGCGGTCATCGACCGCGCCCTCGAGAAACGGCCCGCGGACCGCTGGCAGAGCGCCGGGGAGATGCGGCACGCGTTGTTGCCGTACAGCCTCGCGGCGGAATGACCGACCCCCTGTTCGCACAGGTCGCCACGGCACTGGGCGACCGCTACACGCTGGTGCGCGAGCTCGGTCAGGGCGGGATGGGCGCGGTGTTCCTCGGCCGTGACGTGAAGCTGGGCCGTGAAGTGGCGATCAAGGTGCTGCCGCCCACGACGCGGGCCTATCTCGGCACCGACCGCTTTCAACGTGAAGTGCAGCTCGCGGCCAGACTGTCGCACCCGCACATCGTCCCGCTGTTCGAAGCCGACGAAGTCGACGGGTTCCTCTACTACGTGATGGGGTACGTCGCCGGCGAGTCGCTCGCCGAACGACTGGCGAATCAGGGACAACTGCCGCTCGACGAGGCGCTCCGCATCGCCACCGAGGTAGGTGACGCGCTGCAGTACGCGCACGAGCACGGCATCATCCACCGCGACATCAAGCCGGCCAATATCCTGCTGTCGGGCGGGCACGCACTGGTGACCGACTTCGGCATCGCCAAGAGCGTGGCCGAATCGGAGGAGGGCAAGACGCTCACGGGCACCGGCGTGACCGTGGGCACCGCGGCCTACATGAGCCCGGAGCAAGCGAGCGGTGAGCGTCGTATCGACGCGCGCAGCGACGTCTATGCCCTGGCCGCGGTGCTGTACGAGACGCTCACGGGGGAGCCGCCTTTCACCGGGGCCACGGCCCAGGCGATCGTCGCCCGCATTCTGGTGGACGCCCCACGGTCGGTGCGCACCGTTCGGCCCAACGTCCCGGCCCACATCGAGCAGGCGCTGCTCGCGGGCCTCGCCAAAGTCCCGGGCGACCGCCCGCCGTCGGCAAAGGCGTTCATCGATCTCCTGTCGCCACCGGTCACCGCGCCGCGTGCCCCGCGACGCTGGCTGCGCTACGCGGCCGGCGCCGCCCTGCTCGGCGCGGCGGCGATGGCAATCGTCCTGCTGGTCCGCCCCCGGACCCCGACGGCGGTGGCCCGACCCGTGGGCATGGCGCTCGTGCCCGCGGATACCTACCCGGTGGGCGGCGGACGGGGTGGTCGTCCGGGCCACGGCGTCGTGATCGACGCCTTCTACCTCGATTCGACTGAAGTGACCGTCGCAGCCTACCAGCGCTACCTCGACTCGACCGCCTCCGCCGCGCCATGGAGCACCCGCCCACCCGCGAGCTGGCCGGCTACCGGCATCCTGTGGAGCGAAGCGCAGCGATACTGCCGTTCGCGCGGGGCCCGGCTGCCCACCGAAGACGAATGGGAAGCGGCCGCCCGCAGCCGGGATGGGCGCCGTTACCCGTGGGGCGACCGCTGGGAGCGCGGACGTGCCAACGCCGGCTCGATGACCGACACCCTCCAGCCCGTCGGCGCGTTTCCCCTGGGCCGCTCACCCGCCGGTGCCGAGGACATGATCGGGAACGCCTGGGAATGGACCGCCGGCGACACGGTGACCTCCACCGGGCTGGTCCTCCACGTGATCAAGGGGGGAGCGTTCAACACGGCGCCCGAGAATGCGACAGCCACCTTCCGGTCGGCCCTCCCCGACGTGCGACCGCAGCTGTGGAACACCGGCTTTCGATGCGCGCAGTCCGCTCACTGACCTTGGCCGGATTCGGCTTGTGGCTCGGCGCCTGCCAGCCGCAGGCCCGACGCCTGCTGCTCCTCGACGAAGCCTCGAGCCAGCCCGCCGAGCTCGAGGCGACGGCCCGTCCCTGGCGCGACGCGGGGTACCGCGTGGAATACCGCCGATACTATCCGCACCTCACGCGCGCCGACCTCGACCGCTATCGCCTCGTGATGGTGCTCGGCGGGCGCGGATCGAACTCCACGGCGGACGCCCTGGATGTCGGTGACCTCTCCATCCTCACCGAGTGGACGCTGCGGGGCGGGGTCGTGGTGCTCGGCTATGCCCCGAGTGGAGATGGTGGGGGCGGCAACGCGTTCGATCGCTGGCTCATGAACCGCTGGCTGGCATGGAGCGGAGCGGGGATCGCGATCGGCCCCGCCTTGCTGCAGGGCGCGGCACCCCAAACCGCTCCGGTGGTCAAGCCGGTGCTCACCGCCGGGTTGCGCGGGATGGGGTACGTCCCGTTCCCCGCCGGCGCCAACAACGCGCTGCACGTCGACGACCAGGCGCAGGTCCTCGCCCGCGCCGTGGACGGAGCAGTGCCGGCAGGCACGGGAGAGGAGCTCCCCGATGGGCGGAGCCGTGGTATTGCCGTCGCGGCGGCGAGCCGCACCGGAAACGGCCTGGTGGTCGTCGTCTCACGGTCGGCGCTGGGAGCGGTTCGCCAGGAAGACACGCTGAATCGCACGGGCACGCGTGCATTTCTCGTCGCCCTCGCCCGGTTCACCCGCCGCCCCGCCGAGTGGGCCCGGATCCCGTCTTCCGGTCGCCGGTCCCCGCTGCTGCTCACGGGAGGTCCGCAACCGGTGAGCGCGCGCTCGCCGCGGGCCAGTCCGCCGGCCGGCGTCTCGGTCGAGCGACTCGCGCAACAGACGTCGCCGCCGCTCTCCGCCACGACCGAAATGCCGTCCTGGTTTCCCCGTCAGGGGCTGCGCGCGCTGGAGGGAGACTTCCCCGCGCTCCTGCCCACGCGCGGCCCGATGGCTCGACAGGCGGCGCTCGATTCGCTCACGACGCTGCTCGACGTCGGCGCGTTCAATGTCCTGCTCACGAATGCGCACGTCGCCCCCCTCGTCGATTCCATTCCCGGAGCGCGATGGGAACGCGACGCGCTGCGCGCCGCGTGGCAGCAGGTCGCCAGCCGCCTGCAGGCCACGAGTGTGCGTTGGATCCCGCTGGTGGCGCCGCGGGACCTCGTATCCCGCGGCGACAGCGCCCCGGTCGCGTCGTGTCCGCTCGACGCCGCGCTCTGGGCCCGCCTGGTCTCGGGCGTCCGGGCGTTGGCGCGTCTCGCCGCCTCGCATCGCGACCTCATCCCGGCCGTGGGGCTGTCGTTCGACGAGACGACCCGCAATTGGAGTGCACCGCCGTTCTGCGATGCCGCCTGGCAGGCGGCGCTGGCCGCGCTCGTGCGCGACTCCACGCTCTCACGCGAGCGGTCGACGTGGCTCAAGGATGTTCCGCTGGAAGCGCGCTACGACTCGCTGCTCGATGGAGGCATCCTCGCCGCATACGACTCCGCCGTGGCGGGTGTGGTCGTGCAGCGCGCAACCGCGCTCTCGGCGGACCTGCGGCGGGCGCGTCGCGATTTGCTGTTCGCGGTGGTCACCGATCGGTCCCCGGACGACTGGTTCACGCGCTGCCTCATCCAGGGCATGTCCAATCCCGCGGCGCCGGTGCTCGTCTTTTCATCCGATCCGCGCGCGCGCGCGCGGCTCGCGTCGAGTGGCGCCGCCAGCGCCCTGCACATGCTGCGGCTCGACCCGGTGGCGTTGCTCGAGGGCGGGGCTGGACCTTCCCGTGACCTGATGCGCGAGCAGGACGGTTTCTGGCTCGGACCGGCGGAGTCCCTCCTGGCCGGGCCGAGCGACAGCCTCGCGCGCCTGGTGCGCCGGATCGGCAAGGAACGCTGAGGCCTGCCGGGCGCCTTCCGCCGGGCCTCCAGGCCGCCTAGCTTACGATCGGGGAAGGGTGGGGCCGATGGTCGCGGCGTGCCGGTCGAAATGGCGCGTCGAGGAAAGTCCGAGCTCCAAAGGGCAGACTGCCAGGTAACGCCTGGGCGCCGCGAGGCGACGGACAGGGCCACAGAAAAGATACCGCCCGGTTTCCGGGTAAGGGTGAAATGGTGGGGTAAGAGCCCACCGCACGGCCGGCAACGGACGTGGCACGGTAACCCCCAGTCGGAGCAAGGCCAAATAGGCAGCGAGACCCGGCCCGGGTCGCACGAGCTGCGGGTAGGCCGCACGAGTTGGCTGGCGACAGCCATCCCAGAGAGATGACCATCTGGCCGCCCAAGCGGCCAAACAGAACTCGGCTTATGGCCCCACCTGTCTCCACCTGATGTCCGGCGGCAAGCCGTACCCGGCCCAATGGGAGCGCGTCGCCGACCTGCGCGTGTTCCGGACCAATACCGAAGAGTGGGAGAAGCTCATCGCCTGGCGCGCAGATATGCGGAAGCGGGGCTGGAGGCTGCTCCGCGTCTCGCACGACGGGCCGGAATTGGTGGCCGTCTTCGGCCGGACCAAAAGCGACCGCCCCACGACGTGAGGAGAAACGAGTCTGCCATGATGCGACGCCACCGGCTCCATCCCGTGTATCCCGCTGCGCTCCTGTCCGTCGCCTGCGGCGGCGGGTACCGGAGCCCGGGAAACCTCCCGGCCCCTACCCCCGCGCCTCCCCAGCCCGCTCCGGCGGTCTCTGCACCCGGGGCCCCGGGTCTGCGAGTCGCTCCCGGGACGACGCGCTACCTGGTGCGCCAGGAGGTCCACATTCAGCAGGATTACGCCGGCCTCCCGCCCACGATCGACCTGAAGTACGCCCTGTACCTCACGGCTTCGATCGGCGCGCCCGGTGACAGCATCGGTCTCCCCACGACGTTCACGGTGGACTCGATCGTCGTGGATTCCGCGTCGCAACTCCCGCCACAGATCGACCTCGGTGCCGCGCGGGGATTCCGGGTGACCGGACGGCTCGTCCCCACGGGTGAGTTCATCAGCGGGCCGTGCGATACCGCCTCGGCCGCCGCGAGCCTGGGCAGGCTGCTGCCCCGGTTCCGCAATTTCTTTCCGCGGCTGCCGGCCGGCGGTGTGATACCTCAGACTTCCTGGACCGACTCGACCAAGGCCATCGACCCGGCTACCTGTTCGGGAGGCACGGCGCTCACCACGCGTTCCGAGAATCACCGCGCCGCCACCACCTGGGAGGATCGTGACGGGATTCGCGCGTTGCGGCTGGAGACTACGGCGAAATACCAGTTCAACGGTTCCGGGGATCAGGGTGGCTCTCCCTTCACCTTGAGCGGCTCGGGCGTGGGGACCGGCGTGCAGTTCCTTTCGACCGACGGCCGCTACGTCGGCGGGGAAGTGCGCGACTCGAGCACCCAGACCATCGACCTGAGCGTGCAGGGCATTTCCATCCCGCGACGCCAGCTGGCGCATACCACCGTCACCGTGCTCCCGCGGTGACGCGGCGCGTCCTCGGCGTGGGCCTGGCGCTCGCCCTCGGCGGCGCCATGCGCGACGCCGCCCGTGCGCAGGTGGCGCCGAATCGGGCGACCGCGTATCTGCCCGCGACCGACGTCGGCGACGTTCGCGCACTGTGGGTGAATCCGGGGGGCCTCGCCGCCCGACCGGAGGCGGCCGTGTTGCTCGACCTCACGGTCCGGGCGCCGGGCTCCGGCGGCCGCCTGGCCCAGGTCAGCGCCGGATTCAACGCCCGGGGCCTCGCCTTCGGCTACCAGCGCGACAATTTCACGAACGGGATCCACGGTCATACCTACCGTTTCGGACTGGGCGGCGCCGCGCGGAGCTTCACTTTCGGCGCGGCATTGTCGCTGTACCGCGGGGCGACGAGCGGAACCGGATGGGATTTCGGGATCTTCTACGATTGGCGGCCGGAGCTGACGATCGGCGGCGTCGTGCGCAACGTCGGCAAACCCACGGTCCGAGGCGTGACGCTCGAGCCCACGTATGTCCCCGCGCTCACCGTCCGCCCGCTGGCGAAGAGGCTGGCGCTCACGGCGCAGGCCGAGGCGATCTCCTCGACGGTCCTGGGATTCGCCTTCGAGGCTCGCGCGGTGCTGCCGGCTCCCTCCGTCGCCTTCCTGTTTCGGGTGGATACGGATCGATCGCTGCATCGTCAGATACTGGTGTTCGGGATCGCGATCGGCAGCGCCAACGAGGTCGGGCTGGTGGGCTCGTCCCCGGGAGGGGGCGCCCAGCAGAACGTGCTCAGCGCCTACGGCGTCGCGACCCGCGCCCCCGGCGGCCGACGGGGCAACTAGGATCCGACAGACATGGCCATCGGCGCCAACCGGAGGGTCGGGCGGCGGATCGCCTGGGGGTTGCTGATCGCCGCACTCGGGTGGCTCGTCGGCGTGTGGCCGCCGCCGGTGTGGTGGGGCGACCATTGGCCCGTGGAGACCGCCATGATGCGGCGTCGCGGCGCTCCCGTCAGCTATCGGCCCGTGCCCCTCGAACAGTTTCCGTCCGTCCTGCAGCGCATGGTGATCATCGGAGAGGATTCGCGCTTCCGCACGCACCACGGCCTCGACTTCGAGGAGATCCGGGATGCGCTCGGGCTGGACCAGCAGGCGGGTTTCGGAACGACCGTGCGGACCATCTGGAGGCGGCGTGACCGGCTGCGGGGCGCCAGCACTATCACCCAGCAGCTGGCGAAGAACCTCTATCTCTCACCCTCGCGCAACCCGCTGCGCAAGGTGAAGGAGGCGCTGACCGCGCTGCGCCTCGAGTGGTTGCTCTCGAAGGACCGGATTCTCGAGCTGTACCTGAACCTGGTGGAGCTCGGCCCGGGCCTGTGGGGCGTGCCCGCGGCGAGCGAGCGGTATTTCGGCGTCATGCCGGCGCAATTGAGCGAGTCCCAGGCGGCGGCGCTCGCCGCGACGCTTCCGTTCCCCTTGTCTTCCAACCCCGCGTACCGCTCGGGTCGCATGCTGCACCGCCGCGACCTGATCCTCGCCCGCTACCACGGCGTGGACGTCTACATCCCCCCCGAGGAAGAGCTCGACACGGTCCCGGTGCCGCCCTTCCTCCCGCCCATCGTCCCCCCGGTGCTCGATACGCTCATGCGGGATACGCTGACGGTGCCGGTGGAGAGCATGCCGTCGGACACCCTGGTGCCGCCCGATACGCTGCCCGACAGCGCGCGCGACACGACCGCTCAGTCCACCAGGCGCAGGGGCATGACCAGCGCCAGGTAACTCGCCGGGTCGTTCCACCCCACCGGCTCGATCGTCGCCGCCCGCTCGGGAGCCTTGAAGGTGAAGCGTACTTCGTCGGTCGGCATGTACTTGAGGATCTCGAGCAGGTACGTCGCATTGAACCCGATCTCGAACGGCTCGCCCTCATAGGTGACGGAGAGTTCGTCCTGGGCCTCACCCAGGTCCGGCGTCTGCACCGAGAACTTCACGAGGCCCCCGGAGAACCCCAGGCGGATGCGGTGCGTCTGGTCGCTCGCGACTACGCTCATGCGGCGCAGCGCCGCGCTCATCGCCTGCTTGTCCACAGTCGCGAACTTGTCGTTCTCGCGGGGGATCACCTGCTCGTAGTTCGGATACGGTCCCTCGATCAGGCGGGAGTACACCTGCCGGCCGCCGGCGCGGAACGCGATGTGATTGTCGCTCCGGGCGACCTCGAGGGCGTCCTCCGGGCCGAACAGCCGCCGGATCTGCTCCAGTGCCTTGGGCGGCACGATCAGATCGGCCGTGGAGCCGCCGGTCGCCGGCACGTCCATCTTGGCCAGACGGTGCCCGTTGGTGGCGACCATGCGCATCCGGTCCGGTCGCAGCTCCCACAGCACGCCGTTCAGGATGGGGCGGCTTTCTTCGGTGGACGCGGCGAAGGCCACGTGACCGACCAGCTTGTGCACTACACCGGCGGATGTCTGCCACGCCTTGTCGAACTTCACTGCCGGGAACGATGGAAACTCCTCCCGCGGCAAGCCAAGGAGCTTGAAGCGCGAGCGGCCGCAGTCGATGCCCACGCGCTGCTCCCCGGCGCCGGTGAACCGGATCGGTGACGAAGGCAGCTCCCGCACGATGTCGCTCAGCTTCTTCGCGGGCAGGGTGACCGCTCCCTCGGTGTCCACGTCCGCGGCCACGGTGGTGCTGACGGCAATGTCGAGGTCAGTGCCGGAGAGGCGGAGACCCTGCTTGGTCGCCTCGACGAGCACGTTCGACAGCACCGGCAGCGTCGTCTTGGCCGGGATTGCGGCCGCGACGGCGGTCAGGCCTTCCTGCAGCTGTTCCCGCGTGATCGTGAACTTCATGCCCGTGACTCCGCTCCTCCTGCAGAGGTAAGAATCCTACTGCTGTACTGTATATGAAATACTAGTAGTAGTAGTAGAGGTCGGGGATATGTGGGTGATTACCCCGAACCCCTCCGGACACAGCACCTTGACCCGGTTTCACTCTGTTGGCGCTTTGTGGGCGAGCCGCCGTTTTCCCACAGCCTCCCACACCGCGTGCGTGTCGTCCCACAGCCCCCCACATACGCCGCCCCGAATGTTGGCTACAGTGCGGACAATTCCTGGCGTGCCATTTCGATGCGCTCCTTGAACGTCCGGTCCCGCATCATCTGGCGCTCGACCTTGTCCACGCTGTGAATCACGGTGGAATGGTCTCGGCCTCCGAACGCCTGGCCGATCTCCACCAGCTGCATCCCCAGCATGTTCCGAGCGAGATACATGGCCACCTGTCGGGGGATGGTGAGCGTCTTGGTGCGCGCCTTGGACCGGAGGCCCTCCGGGGTCACGCCCCAGCGCCGGGCGACCACCTCCTGCACGCGGTCGATGCTGGGAGCGACCGGACCGGGGAACGCGCTCTCCTCCCCCTGCCGGATCTTGTCGGCCAGGGCCTCTCGCGCCAGGTCGATCGTCACTTCCCGGTTTTTGAGGGAGGCAAACAGCAGCAGCTTGATGATGCACCCTTCGAGCTCCCGGACGCTCGAGCGGATGTGCTCGGCGATGAACCGCAGCACGTCGTCCGGGATGGTGAGCTCGAGGTGGTCCTGGTACGCCTTCTTCCGCAGGATGGCGATGCGGTGCTCGAGGTCGGGCTGCCCGATATCGGCCACCATCCCCCACTCGAAGCGCGAGATCAGCCGGTCCTCGAGGCCGGGGATCTCCTTCGGCGGCCGGTCCGAGGTGAGCACCATCTGCTTGCGGCCCTCGAACAGGGCGTTGAACGTGTGGAAGAACTCGTCCTGGGTCATTTCCTTGCCTTCGAGGAAATGCACATCGTCCACCAGGAGGAGATCGATGTCGTTGCGATAGCGGCGCCGGAACTCGGGCATGGTCCGGGCCTGAATGCTCTCGATGACTTCGTTGATGAACTGCTCGGCCCCGACGTAGAGCAGGCGGGTCTCGGGATTGCGCTTCAGCACGGCGTGCGCGATGGCCTGCATCAGGTGCGTCTTGCCGAGGCCGGTCGCGCCGTAAATGAAGAGCGGGTTGTAGGTGCGGCCGGGCGCTTCCGCCACCGCGTGGGCCGCGGCGGCCGCCAGCTCGTTGGATTTGCCGACCACGAAGCTCTCGAACGTGTAGCGTTCGTTCAGCGGCATCGTGACGGTAGGCGCCGTGACGGGGATCGGCTTCGGCGCCACGAAGAAATCCATCTGGGGACGCTGGCGCCGCTCCTCCATCACCCGGAACACGACCGGTGTCGGCTGGCCGAACACGCGTTCGGCGGCGCGCGTCAGCAGCGGCGCGTGCTTCGTGTCGTTCCACTCGGCGGCGAATTGATCCGTGGTGCCCAGCACCAGACGCCCCTCCTCCAACGCCAGCGGCACCGCCGGCTCGAGCCAGGTGCGCACCGTCGCTTCGGGAAGCTCACGTCGCGCCTCTTCGAGGAGACGCTTCCAGGCTTCTTTCGGTGACTGCTCCATCAAAGGGCGATGATTTCTTGGTGGGACGTATTGCAAGGGCGGGGCAAAACTATGCCCCCATGTGGAAAAGTCAACCTTGAACGCGCCTCCCCCGGTATGTAGGTTTCCCCGCCTTACTTCAGAGGCATGAATGGGAAAGCCGACCTACCGCCCGCGTAATCGGCGGCGCATCAATAAGCATGGATTCCGCGCTCGCATGAAAGACAAGTGGGGTCGCGCGACGCTCGGGCGGCGCCGCAAGAAGGGGCGGAAGCGCCTCACGGTCCAGCTCCCGTCCAAGCATCGGAGCGGCTGACGCGCGAGCGGTACTCGGCGCGTGTGCGATTGCCGCGCGGAGCCGACCTCACGCAATGCTGGGAGAACGGTCGTCGGGTGCGGATGCGCCGCATGGACGTCGCCTGGCGTCCCAATTCGCAGGGCCACGCGCGGGCGGGGATCGTCGTTCCCCGTTTTGGAGAAACCGCGGTGGCCCGCAATCGTTTGCGGCGCCGGGTGCGCGAAATCCTGCGCCGCGAGCTGCTCCGAGACCTTCCCGCGATCGATCTGGTCGTGCGGGCGAAACCTGCCGCCTATGGCGCCCGTTTTGCGGAGTTGCGCGCCGAGTTGACCGACGCCGTCGAACGGATGCGCCCGTGAATCCCGGAGTCTGGCCGCGGCACGCGGTGATGGGCCTGATTCGCGCGTACCAGCTGACGCTGTCGCATCTGATGTTCACCCAGTGCCGGTTCACGCCGTCCTGCTCGCGCTACACGTACGAGGCGGTGGAACGATACGGCGCGCTGCGGGGAAGTTGGCTCGGCGTGAGGCGGATTCTGCGATGCCACCCGTTTCATCCGGGTGGCTACGACCCGGTTCCCTAGGACGCACCCGTGGATCAGCGACGCGTCATCGCAGCGATCTTGCTGATGCTCGTCATCGCCATCGTGCCGAGCCTCATCTTCAAGCCGAGGCCGGTGCCCCGCGCCCCCGGCACGGCGCCGGATACCGGTCGGGCCACGGTCGCGCCGGTTGAATCCACACCGGTAGCCGCCGTGCCCGCCCCATCGGCCCATCCGCCCATCCGTCCATCCGCGCAGCTCCCCGCCGAGACGGTTTGGGTCACGAGTCCCCTGTACCGTCTCGGGTTCACCACGCGGGGCGCCCGGCTGGTCACGGCCGAGCTCGAGCAATACCGGTCGTTCGCGGGCGGGGATTCGGGGCGCCGGGTCCAGCTCGTTCCCGAGGACGCGCCGCTGCTGGCCCTGCGCCTCGTGGCCGGGTCCGACACCGCCTCGCTCGACGCGCTCGCGTTCACGCCGGACCGCACCGCGCTCTCGGTCGCCGGCGCCGACACCACCCTCACGTTCACGGCGCCGCTCGGATCCGGACGCGTCACCCTGAGCTACCGGTTCATGCCCGGCCACTACCGCTTCGCCGTGGATGGGCGCATCGAAGGGCTGGGTGGCACCGGCGCGGTCCTGCTCGTGGACCTGGGGAATGGGTTGCGGTCGGTCGAGGCCGACCCGATGACCGACTACCGCGAGTACGCGATCGTCACCAAGGCGGACAAGACCCAGAAGACCACGTTCGCGTCCCTCGATCCCGGGGAACGCGCGGTCCTGAACGGGCCGTTCGAATGGGTGGCGCTGAAGTCGAAGTACTTCTTCACGGCCATCATGGCGCCGGAGCAGAATGCCCGCCCGTTCGCCGGCGCGGTGGCGACCGGGATGCCGCGTACCCCGGTGCCCACCGCCTCCCTCTTCGGGACCCGGACCTCCGCGCTCGCGACCCGGGCGTCGGTCGTCACGACCCTGGCGCTGCCGCCCGCGGGCACCTTCCGCTTCGAGGTGTACACCGGCCCGTTCGAGCACCAGCGGCTGTCGCAGCTCGGCCACGGGCTGGACGACGCCAATCCGTACGGCTGGTCGATCTTCCGGCCGATCATTCATCCCGTTTCGCTCGTCGTCGTCGAGATTCTCTTCTGGATGCACGAGCGCCTGCACCTCGCCTATGGCTGGGTGCTCGTGTTCTTCGGCGTGCTCGTGCGCATGCTGCTGTGGCCGCTGCAGGCCAAAGCGATGGAATCGCAGATGCGCATGCAGGCGGTGCAGCCGCTGATGCAGGAGATTCAGACGCGCTACAAGAACGAGCCGGAGAAGCTGCAGCGCGAGATGCTGCGGCTCTACAAGGAGCACAAGGTCAACCCGTTCGGCGGCTGCCTGCCGATGCTGCTGCCCATGCCGGTGCTGCTCGCGCTGTTCTTCGTGTTCTCCAACACCATCGAGTTCCGGGGCGTGCCGTTCCTGTGGCTCCCGGATCTCTCGCGCCACGACCCGCTCTACATCATCCCGGTCGTGATGGGCCTCTCGATGTTCGCGGTGTCGAAGATCGGCCAGCGGGGCATGCCGCCGAATCCCCAAATGAAGACCATGCTGTACGTCATGCCCGCGATGATGACGTTCATCTTCCTGCGCCTGGCCTCGGGATTGAATCTCTACTACGCGGTCCAGAACCTCATCAGCCTGCCGCAGCAGTGGCAGATCTCCCAGAAGCGCCTGGCGGCGCAGAAGCGCGCCTGAGCCGGCGCACCGGGGGAACAGGGTGCTGTCCGACCCGATCGTCGCCCTCGCCACACCGCCCGGTCGCGGCGCGCTCGCGCTGATCCGGCTCTCGGGCCGCGGGGCGTTCGACCTCGCCGCCCGCGTCCTGCGGCCGTTTCGCCCGGATCCCCCGCGCCGCGTCGTCCGCGCCGCCGTCCACCACCCGCAGAGCGGCGAGCCGATCGACAACGTCCTCGCCGTGGCCTTTCCCGGTCCCGCGTCGTACACCGGGGAGGACATGGTCGAAATCTCGACCCACGGCGGCCTGCTGGTGCCGGCCGAGGTCGTGGCCGCCTGTGTGGCCGCGGGGGCGCGGCCGGCCGCCCCCGGCGAATTCACGCGCCGGGCCGTGCAGAACGGCAAGATGGACGTGCTCCAGGCGGAGGCCACCGCCGACCTGATCGACGCGGGCGCGCCGGCGCAACGGCGGCGTGCCCTCCAGCAGCTCGAGCGCGGCCTGTCGCGGCGCCTCGAGGCGCTGCGGGAGGAGATCCTCGAGCTCGATGCGCTGATCGCCTACGACATCGACTTCCCCGAGGAAGACGAGGGGCCGGTCGGCCCGGAGCGGATCGAGCGCGCCTGGCGCGTGGCCCGCGACCGGGTGGCCCGCCTGCTCGCCACCGCCCCGCAGGGGGAGCGGCTGCACGCGGGGGCGCTCGTCGTCATCGCCGGACCGCCGAACGCCGGCAAGTCGTCGCTCTTCAACGCGCTGCTGGGGCGGGAGCGCGCCATCGTCACCGAAATCCCGGGCACCACCCGCGACGCGATCGAGGCACAGGCCGTCATCGACGGGCTGCCGTTCCGGCTCGTGGACACGGCGGGACTGCGCGACAGCGACGATCGCGTGGAACGGCTCGGCATCGAAGTGAGCCGGCGCTACCTCGGCGCGGCGGACCTGATCCTCTTCTGTGAGGCGGGGAACGAGGGACGAGGGACGGGGGACGCGTTGGCACGGGAGGAGTTCCTGGCGAGCTGTCCGGCTCCCGTTGTAACCGTCCGCACCAAATCGGACCTGTCTTCACCGACCGCCCGACCGCCTGACCTCCCGTCCGTCCCCGTCTCCGTCGTGACCGGAGAGGGACTGCCCGAGTTGGGCCGGCGCCTCGTGGAAGCGGCGTTCGGCGGTCTCGTCGCCCTGGGTGACGTGGAGCCCGTCGTCACGCGGGAGCGTCACCGTGTGGCCCTGGAGCGCGCGCTCGCGGAGCTCGACCTGTTCTGGGCCGCGCACGGGCAGGGCGTGGATGCCGTGGCGGCGGCGACGCACCTGCGCGCCGCGGTGGGAGCATTGGATGACCTGATCGGGGTCGTGACCCCGGAAGACGTGCTGGACCGCGTGTTCGCGAGCTTCTGCGTGGGGAAGTGAGCTCAGGCTCCTTCGCGCCGGAATTTGGCCGTCGGACGGAACGGCGATCCTGCCTGCCACAACGCGGTGCGCTCGACGACTTCAGCCAGCGCGAAATCCTTCTCCGTCACTCCGCCCGCGCTGTGCGTCGCGAGTGACACCTGCACCGATCCCCACTGCACCACCAGGTCCGGGTGATGGTCCGCCGCCTCCGCGTAGAATCCGATGGCATTGACGAGCATCAGCGTGGTCGGCCAGCCGTCGGTCTTGAAGCTGCGCCGGATCATCCCGCCCTCGTGGCGCCAGCCGGGAAGGGCGGCCAGGCGCTCGCGGATCTGCGCGTCGCTGTAGGGGGTGTCCTTGGCCACGGCTAGTCCCAGCTCAGCGCTTCCCGGTAACTCGCCGACTGCCCGAAATTCTCCTCGACTTCGATCTCCAGGCTCGACACCTGGGCCGCCCCTTTCGCCTTGAGCTCGGCCTTGAGTCGTCCGGCGAGATACTCGGCGAGCATCTCCACCGTCGTGTTGGGGATCGGCAGCAACACGCAGTCGCCGGCCGGAAATACGTACCGCGGCCGGCGGTCGTAGCTCACCGCGATGCTGTCGCCGTTCGCCTGCACCGTGACCGTCGGATTGGTGGTGGGGAGCAGGACCTTGTGATCCAGCTCGTTGGTCAGCCGCCGCATCACCTGCTTCAACGCCACGAAATCGAAGACGTACCACGCATCCGGCTCGAGCGTCCCGGCCAATTCGACGCCGGCGCGGTAGTTGTGACCATGCAGGGATTCACAGCGATGGCCCGGCAACGTGATGAAGTGCGCGGCGGCGAAGACGAGGTCTTCCTTGCGCACCGATACCTTGAACCCGCGCCCGGAGTCGTGCATGTGCCGGGAAGATATAGCGCGGCCCCCGGGCCGCCGCGGGGTTGTTACTCGGGCGGCGGCAGCTGCTCGGTCGCCACGCGCCACACTTCGTCTGCGAGCCACTCCAGGCGCTGCTGGGCGCGCTCCAACTCCTCTGGGGTCATGGACTTCGCGCGGCTCGCGACGTCGCGCGCGTGGCCCACGAGCTCTTCGAGGATCTCCCGCAACGTGTAGTTGTGCCGCCGTTCCGACGGCGCGCCGCCGCGCGGGGTCATGCCGTCTGGATACCGCTCGCGCGGTCCTCCGCCTGCTGGATTTCCTCCGCGGGAGCCCGCACCGTGGCCGCAAGGCCGCGCTCCGTGACGTGGCTCTCCACCATGCGCAATCCGAGGTAATAACCCGACCGCTCCGGCAGCACCTTCCCGTTCACCAGGCGCGAGGCCGGACTCATCCCGCCTGAGAGGAAGCGCAGGCGCAAGCCCAGACCGCGGCGATCCAGCTCCGACACGGCCGCACGCCGCAGGAAGGCGTCGAGCTCACGGATGCGGCGATACTGCCGGCGGCCGTAGCCCAGGTATTCCCATGGCTCGAATCCCGGCGCCACGGCCTGCGAGGCCGCCACCGCGATGCCCTCGTTGACCAGCAGCTCGCGCAGCGTCGCCCGGCTGCCCGTGGTCCAGTAGTCGTAGGTGCCTTCTCCTTCGGCGACCAGCCGGCGCATCTCGGCCTTGCTCGTCGGCGACGTGTAGCGCACCGCGTGGGCGATCTCATGGGCGATCCACAGCGGCAGCAGATGTGGCGCCAGCCCCAGCCCGTTGGTCTCGGGGTTGGCCCGGCCCGTGAAGTGCTCCACACACACGAAGGCGACTCCCCGGCCATCCACCACCAGTTCCCCGGCGTTGGCCGCGCCGACGCCGACCATGAGGTAGAGGTCGGTGGGGCAGTCGGCTTCCAGCTGGTCCCGGGCGCGCGTCAACGCCTCGTCGGCGATGCGCGCGACGTCCACATCCTCGAGCAGGCGGCGCAGGTCGTCGCGATCCGCGCGCACCGCCGCTCGGATGACCCGCTCCGCGTGCGGCGACTCCAGGTCGAGCACGTAGTTGTGCCAGTAGCTCGCGAGCACCGGCCCATGCCGTTCGAGATAGGAGTGGTAAGCCGCGACCGGATCCGGGGCGGCGAGGCAGGCAAGAAATTCCGGGACGAGATTGACGAACATTGGACCGGGTTGCACCCCAATTTGGGAGTGTTCTCCCGGCCCGACAAGTCTCGCTCAGCGGATGGTGATGTCGAGCGCGACCGTCGCCGACTTGACATTTGTCGGAAGGTCGGTCACCGATAGCGTCACCCGATACCGTCCGGGGGGCACTCGCCCGGGCTCGATCACCAATCGCTCCGGCATGGTCCCGCGCCATTCGCTCTCGCGGTCGAATTCGAACACCACCGGTGCGGCTCCTCGCATCAGCCGCGCGGCGAACGAGCGCAGTGGCGCGAAGGTGTAGCGGACGCGGTAGCGCGCCCGCCCGTCGCTGTCGCGAGACAGTCCGTACAGTTCGGCGTAGGTCGCGACCGCGCGGCCGGCAGGATAGGTGAGGTCGGCCGGCATCACCGCGAGCGCCGCCTCGCGGTCGCTCAGCGAATCCCCCGTTGCCAGCACCAGACTCGAGACGCCGAGGTACGCCCAGGAGAAGACCGGGAGCCGGACGGACTCGCGGACCCGTCCGACGACTCCTTCAGAATCGACGTCCAGGGCCAGTCGGTACACGCCGGGAGGGGCCGTGAGTCGCAGCAGGCCCCCCCGATCTCTGGCGAACTCGGCCTCGACGACCGTGTCCCGCAATACGGCCACCGCCGTGCCCGGGGCCGCTTTGACATAGAGATCCGTGTTGCCGCTTCCTCCCTCCAGGAAGTACGCGCTCCACCCCCGGGCCACGAGCGTCGCGGGGAGACTCGTGCCGTCGGTGGTGAGCAGCGTCCGGACCTGACGCGCCTGGTGGCGGTTGAGTGGCGGGGCCACGATATGGTCCCCGTGCGCGCCCAGGGCGCCGGGAATCCCCTCGAAACCGATCGTGAGTGGGCCGTCGGCCGTGTAGTACGTCCACTCGTGGGTCGCGAAGAAGTTGCCTTGCTCGCGGTCCCAGTAGTCGGGGCGCCCGTGACGCAGCCACACCAGGCCGCGGGCGCTCAGATTGGCGAGCGCGTACACGCTCGCCGGGCCGATCGTGTCGTTGAAGTCCCGCACGTCCGTCATCAGCAGCCGCGCCGGGGAGTATTGATCGAGTACCGTGCCGCTCTCCGCGACCGCGAGGAATCCGTCCCGGTCATAGGAGGCGGCGAGCGCCCTGGCGGACGGAGAACGGTGCCAGGTCATGTACGGATGCAGGAGGTGGAACATCCGTCTCACCTCCGCCATCCGCCGAAAGTGCTCGGCGATGCGCTCGTTCTGCGGCGTGACGAGATCCGGATCTCGTCGCGCCCAGAACCACTCGAAGAAGGCCTTGCGCTGCCCCGGGACGGTGGAGTCCTGACGGTCCAGCTCCGCCGGGGAAGCGATCATCCACAACTGGTCCCACAGGGCGCCGGTCGAATCGGCATCGGCGTGCGCGACCGCCGAATCGTACCAGGCGTACCCCGCGCTGTCTCGCGAGGCGTCGAACGCCGCCTCCGCGCGGAGCAGGAACAGGGGCACCGTCGGCCCTCGTCGGCCCAGCGCCCGCAGGGCGAGAGAGTCGGCCTCCTCCGGCAGCTCGAGCGCGATGGCGATCCGGGCCCGGCGCTCCAGGGCCACGGGATCGTCTGGGTGACGAGCGAGCGCCCGGTCGGCGCGTCGCCAGATATCGGGATTGTGGTACAGTCCCTGGAACAGCGCCCAGCAGTCCTCGTAGTCGGGCGTCAACGCGAAGATCCGCAGGATCGCCTCCCGGATCAGCACTTCGCCTTCGTCGCTCCCGAGGTGCTGCCCCACGCGCACCTGCCAGTAGAGCGGCGCGGGGTCCTCGGGGGCGAGTCGTGCGGCGGTGCGGAATTCAGCGAGGGCCGTGTAGCGCCCGATCACCGGCCAGGCGTACCACACGCGTCCCAGCAGCACGTGGGCCCGGGGGTCCTGGGGACGTGTGGCGACGAGGTGCTCGGCGATCCGCCGTGCCGCAGTCAGATCGTGCGCCGCGAGCAGGGCTTCTACGCGAGTGTAGGTCGAGTCGTGTTGCAGCAGCAGGAGGAAGCCCAGCAGCATCGGGTCAGCTCTGGTCGCGCATCCTCCGGCTCATCTCGGCAAGGAACTTCCGTTCCGCGGGCGTGAGGCTGTTGATGCCGCCGGCCGAGATCTTGTCGAGGACGCGATCGATTTCCGCTTGCGTGCGGTCGGCCGGGCGCCGGCGCGGCGCGGGACTGCGCCGCCCGGGATCGCTCGAACGGGCCACGAGCGCAGCCGAGGACACGACGGCGTTGGGGACGGAGGTGCGGCGCAGTCGTCGCTCGTGGCGGGTCATCCGCCAGTCCGCCGTCTTGAGGATGAGGAACGCCGTACCGATGCCGCCCAGGTGCGCGAGATGCGACACGCCGTCGCTCAGCCCCGTGGCGGCGCTGAGCCAGGCGAGCGCCAGCGAGATCGCCACCGTGAAGGTCACCAGCCACTTGGCGGCGAACGGCTCCGGGAAGGGGAAGACCTGCACCGGGGCGTCGGGCCAGTACCAGGCGAAGGCCACCGCCACGCCGAGCACCGCGCCCGACGCACCGACGACGAGCTGATCCCCGAACAGCGGCACGAGCAGCGCGGAGAGCACCGCTCCCCCGATCCCGCACAGGATGTAGAACCCGATGAAGCGCCGGCCACCAAGTCGCGCCTCCACCGGGGGTCCGAAGAAGTAGAGCGCCACGAGGTTGAAGGCGAGGTGCAGAATGCTCGCGTGGACGAACTGATACGTGACCAGGGTCCACGGGCGCGCCCACACCGCGAGCGGCGAGAAGCCGAACAGGGCGAGAAAACGCGGCGCCCAGAACAGCGTGCTCTTGAGCAGGTACGCGATCAGGTTGGCGACCAGCAGGCGCCCGACCCACGGGGTCACCCCGTCGGTGCGTTCCGGGATCATGGTCATTATTCCCGGCGCTCCTGAGGAAAGTTCCGTGCCAGGCGGCAGATCCGCTCACACATGTCCGGATACTCGATCCCGGCTGCCCGGGCAGCCTGGGGGAACAGGCTCGTGCCAGTCATCCCGGGAAGATTGTTGGCCTCGAGACAGAAGATGTCCCCCTTGGACGCCAGGCGGAAGTCGATGCGCGAGTAGCCCCCCAGCTTCAGCGCCCGGTGCGCCGCCACCGCCAGCGCCTGGACCCGGCGGGCGATCTTCGGCTCCAGCACGGCCGGGAAGACTTCTTCAGACATTCCCGGCGTGTACTTGCATTCGTAGTCGAACAGCTCGTGGCGCGGGACGATCTCCCCGACGGGGAGCGCCTCGTCACCCAGCACCCCGACCGTCAGCTCCCGGCCGGGGATGAACTGCTCGATCATCACCTCGTCGTCCCAGCGGGCGGCTTCCGCCAGGGCCGCGGCGAGATCGGGCTTTCGCTTCACCAGGGTCAACCCGACGGTGGACCCCTGCTTCGAGGGCTTCACGATCACCGGCCATCCCAACTCGGCAGATGCGTCCGCGGGTTCGGCGGGGGGCGTCATGCGCCACTCCGGCACCGGTACCCCCCCGTCTCGGAACAGTCGCTTGGACAGGTCCTTGTCCACGGCGAGGGCGGACCCGAGCGGACCCGAGCCGGTGTAGGGGACGCCGATCATCTCGAGCACGGCCTGGAGCAGGCCCCCTTCACCCGCTCCACCGTGCACCACGGGAAACAGGACGTCGGCTCCCTGCACGACGGCGAGTTCGGCGAGGCCGCCGCACAGCATGCGACGCTCGTCCGCTACCAGCCCCGAGGTGTCGGGGAGCGCCGTGCCCACCTGGGGCACCAGCAGCCGGGCCTCCGCGTCGGCGGAGAGGACGCCGCTTGCGATGTCGACCACGTGGACCTGGTGTCCGCGGCCCCGCAGGGCGGCCACGACTTGTGCGGCCCCGGCGAAGGCGACAGTCCGCTCCGCGGTGGCGCCGCCCGTCAGGACCGTGATCCGCATCTACCGGATGCCGGCGAGTTGATGCAGCAGATCGTACCGGGTGACGATTCCGGTCAGTTCGCGGTCGCGTCGAACCAGCACCGCGGGCGTCTCGCGCGACAACAGTGCGGTGAGCCGGTCGAGTGGCCAGTCGACGTCGACCACCGGAAAGGGGGGATCCATCAGGTCGCGCACCGTCCGGTCCAGCACCCCCGGCTCTTCGAGCGCCCGGGCCATCAGTGCCTGCTCGCTCACCGAGCCGACGCCGTCGGCTCCGTCGAGCACCGGGAGCTGCGAAACGTTGAAGGTGCTCATGAGATTCAGCGCCTGCCGGACGGTCGCCTGCGACCCCACGGAGACGAGTGGAGGGGCCCCATGGTCCTTTTGGGCGACGAGATCCGCCACCGTCCGTCGCTCGGCTTCCAGCAGCTGGTTCTCACGCAGCCATTCGTCATTGTAGACCTTCGAGAGGTACCGCTCGCCGCTGTCGTTCAGCACCGTCACCACGCACGCCTCCGGATCGTCCAGACGCCGCGCGACTTCCAGCGCGCTCACCAGATTGACCCCGGTGGAGCCGCCGCAGAACAGCCCCTCCTCTCGCGCCAGCCGGCGCGTCAGCTGCATCGCGTCGCGGTCACTCACGGTGATCCACTCGTCGATCAGATCGAAGTGCAGTGAGGTGGGGATCTTGTCGCCGCCGATCCCCTCGACCTTGTAGGGAGCCCCTTCGCCCTTGCGGTGGGTCTCCGCGTATTCCTTGTAGATCGAGCCGACTGGGTCGCCGGCAATCACTCTGATCTTCGGGTTGCGCTCCTTCAGGAACCGTGCGGTGCCGCTCACGGTGCCGCCGGTTCCCGGAGCGCACACGAAGTGCGTGATCCTGCCCTCGGTCTGGGCCCACAGCTCAGGGCCGGTCGTGCGGTAATGGGCCTCGGGGTTGACGGGATTGTAGTGCTGGTCGGCGAAGATCGCGTTGGGGAGCGAAGCGGCGATCGCGCGGCCCTTCATGATGTAGCTGTCCGGATGATCCGGCGCGACCGCGGTGGGCGTGATGATCACCTCGGCCCCCAGCGCCCGCAACAGCCGCGCCTTCTCCTGCGACATCTTGTCCGGCATGGTGAAGATGCAGCGGTAGCCCTTGACGGCCGCCGTGAGCGCCAGGCCGACTCCGGTATTGCCCGACGTGGCCTCGACGATGACGCCACCGGGCTTGAGCCGGCCCTCACGCTCGGCGGCCTCGACCATCGCGAGCCCGATACGGTCTTTCACCGAGCCCCCGGGATTGAACTGCTCTGCCTTGGCGTAGACCGGTGTGCGAATGCCCGCGGTCACCCGGTGCAGGCGGATGAGCGGCGTCCAGCCGATGGTCTCCAGGACATTGGCGTAGGGCTTAAGGTGCTGAGGCATTCGAGTCGGGCTGCGCCTTCGAGCTGTCGGGCCGGGGCGGCGGAGTGCTGTCCGGCTTCCGCGCGGTCGAATCCCGCCGGGGACGGAGGCTGTCCGGCGGAGCCACGGGCTGCAACCGGACCGTGTCGCGGCGCGACGGCGTGGTCTGCGGCATGGCCGGCGGCGTGACTGGCGGGGCGGCTGGTGGAGACGGCGCCGCACCTCCACCCGGGTGTCGGAATTCGACCGTCTGCAGGAACGCGGTGGCGACGGGGAGCCCGTGGCGGCGGGCGGGTGCATAGCGCAGCCGGGACGCCCCGCGCACCGCGGCCGAGTCGAGCGCCGCGAAACCACTCGACTCCGACACCCGGGTCGATTCCGGACTGAGGCGGCCGCTCGAATCGACGAACAGGCGCAGCACGACGTCACCCTCGACTCGACGGTCGTACAGGTCGGGCGGATACTGGACGGCGGGATCGGCATTCACCGCGACGGGTGGCTCCTCCGCGGGCGCACTCCCGGCGGACGGTGCCGGTCCCGACCCCCCGCAGGCGAGGA
>DATDED010000389.1:0-2304 GCA_036523455.1 Gemmatimonadales bacterium | reverse complement strand
GACCCGCTGGCACCAACGTGACGCTGCGCTTCGCCGAGGTGCTGAACCCGGACGGCACGATCTACACGGCCAACCTGCGTGCCGCAACGAGCACCGATCACTTCATCCTGAAGGGCGCGGGCGAGGAAGTGTTCGAGCCGCACTTCACCTTCCATGGCTTCCGCTACATCGAGGTGAGCGGCTATCCTGGCACGCCCCCGCTCGATGCGGTGACCGGCGTGGTGCTCAGCTCCGCGACGCAGCCGTCCGGCTCGTTCACCTGCTCGAGCGAGCTGCTCAACAAGCTGCAGCACAACATCGTCTGGGGCCAGCTCGGCAACTTCCTCTCGATCCCGACCGACTGCCCGCAGCGCGACGAGCGGCTGGGCTGGACGGGTGACGCGCAGGTGTTCGCGCGGACCGCCGCGTTCAACATGGATGTCGCGGGATTCTTCTCGAAATGGCTCGCGGATCTGGCGGCAGACCAGGATGCGAGCGGCAGCCTCCCCTGGGTGATCCCCAATCCGCTGGGCGGCGACTCGACGCAGTTCGCCGGCACCGCGGGTTGGGGCGATGCCACCGTGATCGTGCCGTGGACCGTGTATTTCGCGTACGGCGACCGGCGCCTGCTCGAGCGACAGTACCCGAGCATGCGGGCCTGGGTAGAATACGAGCGCCGCCGGGCCGGCGCCGAGTTGATCTGGCGACCGGGCTGGCAGTTCGGCGATTGGCTCGCGTTTCACAGCGACGACCCGTCGTATCCCGGGGCCACCACCGGGACCGACCTGATCGCCACCGCCTTCCTCGCCCACTCAGCCGATCTCCTGGGCCGCGCCGCGGCAGCTCTGGGACGCGACGACGAAGCGGCCCGCTATGGGGCGTTGTTTCGCGACGTGCGCATGGCCTTCGATCGGGAGTTCGTCACCCGCAACGGACGGGTGGGCGAGAACACGCAGACGGCCTACGCACTGGCGCTCGCCTTCGACCTCCTGCCCGATTCGCTGGTGCCTGCGGCCGCCGAACGCCTCGCCGCGGACATTCGCGCACGGGACGTGCACCTTACCACCGGCTTCCTGGGCACCCCGCACCTCCTCCCCGTGCTGAGCGCCACCGGCCACCTCGACCTCGCGTACGAGCTGCTCACCCAGCGGTCCTATCCCTCGTGGCTCTATCCGATCACCCGCGGGGCGACGACGATGTGGGAGCGCTGGGACGGCATCCGGCCGGACAGCACGTTCGAAGATCCGGGGATGAACTCCTTCAATCATTACGCTTTCGGCGCGGTGGGCGACTGGATGTACCGCACCATCGGCGGGATCGACGCCGATCCGGCGGCGCCTGGATACCGGAAGGCGCGCATCGCGCCACACCCGGGTGCGGGCCTCACGCACGCGCGAGCGTCGCTCGAGACCCTCTACGGCACACTCGCCTCCGCGTGGCGGCGGGACGGGCGGCAGTTCGTGCTCGAGGTGACCGTCCCGCCGAACACGTCCGCCGAGGTCACCCTGTGGGAGACGGAGGTCGGCCGCATCCGGGAGGGGGGGCGTCCAGTGAGCGACGCACCGGGCGTGTACGCCGTTCGCCGGCAGGGCAGTGACGTCATTGTGACCATCGGCTCGGGCAGCTACGAGTTCACGGTCGCCCGCGCGCCGTGAGTCTTCGCCGCGGCGACGGACGCGACGACGCGGTTTCGCCTGAGACTCCTAGCGGTTGATCCAGTACGAGAGCTTCAGCAGGAACGCGTTGTCCGGCCGCAGGTCGAACAACTCGTTCAGGTCGCCCGTGAAACCGGCGGTGCCTTCCTGGTCCGCAAGACCCTGGCGCCCCTGCGTCCACACGACGAACAGAATCGAATTCGGCTTGTACTCCCAGCGGAACACTACGCTCGAGCGGAACTGCATGTACCGGAATCCACCGGGCGCGGCCGCCACCGCCGGGTCGAAGTAGGGCTGGAACCGGTCGTCGTAGCGCGCCGCGCGCGGCGTGGCCGACAGCTCGCGCAGGTCGCTGAACGTCCCCTTCGAGACGAACGGTTGCGCGTACACCTGGAGCGTCATGACCGGTGAGATCGTGTAGTTGACCCGCGTCGTGATGGCCTCGGTCGTCTGGCGTAGCCGCGCGAACCCGTAGTGGGTCGCCCCGAGTGTGTCGGTGACGTTGCCGTACCACTGGTAGCCGTTGTCGTTCTTCGACCAATCGAGGGAGGCCGTAGCGAGGAGGCGGGTGGACAGCTTGACGCTCACCCCCGGGCTCACCGAGAGCGAACGGCCATGACCGTCGCCGCCCCGGAAGACGTTGACCGAGAGGGACGGCACCATCTGCTGG
>DATDED010000388.1:0-2404 GCA_036523455.1 Gemmatimonadales bacterium | reverse complement strand
GACGCCCGCGGTTCGGCCGCTCCGTCTCGGCACGACGACGACCGTGCAGCAATCCGGCATGCTCGCCGTAGCGGAATCCCTGTGGCACGGCGTGCCGCTCGCGACCGTCATCGGACCGTCGGGCCAGATTCTCCGCTCGGCGGCTGCGGGCGACCTGGACATCGTGCTGACCCACGCCCCCGCCCTCGAAGCGAAGTTCCTGGGCCACGGGACCGCCGTGGAGCGTTGTCCGTTCGTCACCAGCCGGTTCGTCGTGGTGGGCCCGGCCGCCGATCCCGCCGGCGTGCGCAGCGCCCGCGACGCCGCCGACGCGCTGCGACGCATCGCGGCGCGGGAAGCGACCTTCGTGTCGCGTGGGGATTCCTCGGGGACGCACGAGCGGGAGCTCGCGTTGTGGCGCGCTGCGGCACTCGCCCCGTGGGAGGGAACGCGCCACCGGAGTTGGTACGTCGAATCGGGGGCCGATCAGACGACGACGCTGCGGCTCGCCGACGAGCGCCGCGGGTACGCGCTGGCCGATCTCCCCACGCTCGCCACGCTGCGCGACCTCGCCCTGCAGCCGCTGTTCGGCGACGACACCATCCTGCTCAACCGCTACTCGATCACTCTCGTCCGCCTGCCCACGGCCCATCCCGAGGCGCGGCCGTTCTTCACCTGGGCGCTCGACACCTGGCGGCGGCAGGTGCTCACCATCCGTCTGGCCGACGGTACTCCGGCGTTCGCGCCGTCGCCCGGCGCCTGCCTCATTTCGTGATCGACGCGGAGTACCCCGACACCCCGCGCGGCAGGTAGCCGCCCGCCGAATCGGCGGCGACCGCCTGCACCGACACGGTGTACTGGCTCACCTTGTTCACGTCGTCCACCTGGAGCGTGAAGACCGTTCCGGTGGACAGCGTCCCCGTGACGACCAGTTTCGTCGTGGTCGACGAGAACGGCGTGCCCCCGCCCCACACCGTGAGCCCCGCGGCCCCGGTCGCGCCGGCGGGGGGCGCCGGCGCGGTGAGCAGCAGCATCACGGCGGCGTCGTGCCCGTTGTTCGGGGTGGTGAAATTCACCTTCAGCGAACCCGCGACGGGCCCGGTGCCGTTGCCGCCGCAGGCGGCCAGGAGCGCTACGCAGGCGGCGGCGAGCGGGCGGCGCAGCGCGATCATGGCCGGCCTCCCTTCCGTGCAGCGGCGAGCAGCAGCGCGGGTTTGGCCCCCGTCGCCTTCACCCAGGCGGCGAAATCTCCCAGGTCGAAGCAGGACGGCGTCGGCGCGATGCCGCAGTTCTTGTTGCCGAGCATGTCGATATAGCGCAGCTCGTCGATGGTGAGGGCGCCCGTCCCGTTCAGCAGCTGCGCCAGCACGGTCGCGGCCGCGAGCGTGGGGGCGGTCACGGAGATGGAGTAGCTCTGCTGCTGACTCTGCGCGCCGGAAACCACCCGCACGGTGAACGGGAACTGCCCGACCTGAGAGGGGAAGCCCGTGATCCGGCCCGTCACCGAAAGCGCGAGACCGGGCGGCAGACTGCCCAGCACGATCTGCCAGCTCTGCGTCGCCCCGCCCCCGCTGGCGCGCAGCGTGTCCGCGTACCCCGCCCCCATGGTCCCGTTCGGCCGCGGGCTCGCACTCGTGATGACGAGCTGCGGATCGAAGTGGGCGCTCACCGCAAAGGGCCGGCCCATCGGGAGCACGAGCAGCGCGCCGGCGGCCGCCGTATCGCCCGTCCAGCCGCCGAACACGAACGGCGCGGTGGGTGTGGCCGTGAGCGTCACCGGTGTGCCCTGGGCGATGAACGTCCCGCTCGAATCCGCCGCGGGGCTGTACGCCACGGCGCCGTTCGCCCCCACCGTGACGTCCAGCCGGTGCTCGCGCGCGAGCGTCGCCGTGTAGGTGGCGCCGGCCACGGCGCCGGTGATCACATGGCTGATCGCCCCGCCGTCGGACCACGACTGGAACGTCAACCGCGTTCGCCCGTTCTTGATGAGCTGCGTGTCCGTCACGGCGATCGTATGGCTCGACCCGTCGTCGAACAGGTCCTGGAACACGGTGTAGGGCTGCCCATCCACCTGCACCTTGGCCGCCGTGTCGTTCGCCTGCACCAGCGTGAGGGCACCGAAGCGCAGGCGGAACGCCATCTCGCCATTCGGCACCAGCTGGCGGATCGAGTCGATGGCGAATCCCACGAAGCTCGAATCGTTGTTGTCGAGGGCCGCGGGCTCGGTGCGGAAGGAAAACGCGGTGTTGGCGGTCGTCCCCGGATAGAGATCGCCGCCGTCACCGCGGTTGTCCTTGTTCCACAGGTTGCGCAGGCCGTCGGCTTCCTTGACCTCGACCCCGTGAATGGAGCCAGCGTTCACGCTGTTGCCGCACACGTTGATCATGCACGCCTTCAGGCCATCCACGTGGTAGATGAGCAGGCC
>DATDED010000387.1:0-2126 GCA_036523455.1 Gemmatimonadales bacterium | reverse complement strand
GGTGGCATTCGGACTCGTGGACGTCGATCCCAGCACGCCGCCATCCTTCCCGTCGGGGGAGGCGGCCGTCCGGACGATCCCGCTCTGGGATCCTCCTCATGTCGGGGCTGCGCTCGGCGCGCCGGCGAACGCCGTGACCCTGCGCCCGCCGCGCCCGGAGGATCACGGGGCGGTCTGGATGGTGGCTCCCACGAACGCCCCTGGTCCGGTGCGCCTCGCGCTGGAGACCGACAGCGGCCTCGCGGTGACCGCCCTGCCGTCGGAGACCACGCCGCTGCTGTTCGGTCCCGGCATCCCGGGACCTCTGGTGACGGCGGACAGCGCACCAGCCGTCACTCCCGCAGGCTCCGGGGCCGTTCGTCTTACGGGGGCGTTACGCCGCTTCGCCATTGCGTGGACGATTCAATCGTGGGGTTTGCTGCGTGGCGAATCCAACGGCAAAGTGCTGTTGTGGCGGCGTGACGTCACCGAGCGCTTGCAGCGGCTGGCGCCCTTCGCCCGCTTCGGCGCCGCGACGCCGGTCCTGCGCAACGGCGCTTTGTGGTGGGTGAGCTGGGGCTATGTGTCGCACGACGCGTTTCCGCTGGTACGGCCGTTTCCCTGGCGCGACGAACAGGCGCGCTTTCTCCGTGCCAGCCTCGTCGGCGCGGTGCGCGTCGCCACGGGCGAGACCCATCTCTGGCTGGCGCCTGGGTACGACTCGTTGACCGCCGGCTGGGCGCGGCGCTTCGAGCCGCTGATCGAGCCCGCCGATCGGTTGCCGGCAGACGTCCGCGCCCAGCTCGCCTATCCGGTCGAGACGTTCAAGATCGCCATGGCCGAGTTGGTGCGCGCCAGCGCCGATTCCTCCGTTGAGGCGGGATGGCTCACCCGCCCGCAGGAGCCGTATCAGCTGGGCGCGCCGGACCGGACGATCTGGACCGCCGTTGCGTTCGAGACGGGGTTGCTCACGCCCAAGCGGTTTGTCGGTCTGGGCGCGGCCGCGATCACGCCGCGTGGTGCGGAGCTTCATCTTTGGCGACCCTCAGGAGGCGATCCTCCCCTCGAGCGTCTGCCCGGCGAGCTGGTCGGTTCATCCTTGCTGCGGCCCGGCCAACTTCGCGTGTGGCCGGTGGGGAATACCATCATCACTGCGCAGGCGCAGATCCTCGACCCGGTCGACGCGCGCGCGCCACCGGCCCCTCGCGTCACGGAGGTCTACATCACGCTGGATGGCCGCAGTGGACATGGCTTGACCGCCCGTGCCGCGCTGCTGGGCGGCGAGCAAATCGTCACCGATACCACGCTCGCGGGCCGCTGGGAACGGGCGCGCCGGCTGGCTGCCCAGGCCGATTCGGCGCTCGGCGTCGGAGACTTGGAGAAGTTCGGCAGCCTGTGGCGGCAGCTGATGAGCGAGCTTGCTCCGGCCCGGCGGCCCCGCTAGGTTGCGCCGCCGTGACGGCCCCTGGAACGATCGTTGTGGCCCTCGGAGGCAACGCCGTCGCTCCTCCCGGTGAGCGGCCGACGATCAGCAATCAGTTCCGGTATACGCGCGCAAGCCTCGTCCCAATCGTGGAGCTTGCGGCAGCGGGATGGCACATCGTGCTGGTCCACGGCAACGGACCGCAGGTCGGCGACGAGCTGGCGCGCCACGAGATCGCCGCGGATCAGGTCGAGCCATTGCCGCTCGGGGTCCTGGTCGCAGGGACCGCTGGATGGATGGGATACATGATCCAGCAGTCGCTGCAAAATGCCCTCGCGCACGCGGGCGTGCAGCGGTCCGTGGTCACGTTGATCACGCAGACGCTGTGTCGAGCCGACGATCCCGATCTTCGCACGCCGTCCAAGCCGGTCGGCCATGTGCTCGATCCGGTGCGGCAGGCACGGCTCGTCGCGCGCGGCATTCCGGTCCGGGACGGGAGGCGGCTCGCGCCTAGTCCCAAGCCCGCGGGGATTGTCGAACAGCAGATGGTGCGGGACCTGGCGGCCGCGGGCTACATCGTGATCGCCGGGGGCGGAGGGGGACCACCAGTGTACCGGGACCCCAAGCTGGGCCTCGAGGGGATCGACGCCGTCGCGGACAAGGATCGCGTCGCGGCGATCCTCGGTCGCGAAATCGGGGCTGAAGTGCTGTTGATCCTGACCAA
>DATDED010000386.1:0-3078 GCA_036523455.1 Gemmatimonadales bacterium | reverse complement strand
GAGCACGCTGCGACCCTGATCGAGCGCGCAATCCGCCGTGATCAGCGCTCCGGATCCCGGCGCCGCCTCGACGACCACGGTGACGCCCGCCAACCCCGAGATGATGCGGTTGCGCCGCGGGAACGTGCTGACGCGCGGCCGCTCGCCCGGCGGCAGCTCCGTCACCAGGCACCCCTGCGCCACCACCTGATCGTACAGGGCGCGGTTGGCTGCGGGATAGATCACGCCGAAACCGTTCCCCAGTACTCCCACCGTCGCGCCCCCCACATCGAGCGCCGCCTGATGGGCGACCGCATCGAGGCCCCGCGCCATGCCGCTCACCACTACCGCGCCGGCGCGTGCCACTCCGGACCCAAGCAGACGCGCCGCCTCGGTGCCGTAGGAAGTGTGATTGCGACTGCCGACGAGGGCCGCGGCCGGACGCGCGAGCAGCGTGACGTCACCCCACGCATACAACACGGCCGGCGGCTCGCCGATCTCGGCCAGCAGCGGAGGGTACGCGGGGTCACCCGGCAGGATGGCCGTCGCGCCGCTGCGCTGCAGCGTCTCGAGGATCTCCGCGCCGGTCCGCCGCCGCGCCCCACGCACTGCCGCGGCCGCCGCCGGCCCGAACCCGGGAAGCGCCGCCAGGGCACCGGCCGGCGCCACGATCGCACCGCCGGCGCTGCCGAACGCCGCCAGCAGCGTCCGGAGCCGCGCGGCGCCGATCCCCGGCACCTGGGTCAGCGCCAGGTACGCCGCTAACTCGTCGTCGCGGTCGCGGGGGTGCGCAGGCGCCTCCACAGCGTCTCGAGCAGTTGGGGAAGACCGGCGCCGGTGACGGCCGACACGACCACCACCGGCGCGTCATCCACCGTCCGCAGCGCGGGGGGCGGGGCGCCGGGTGGCAGCAGATCCGCCTTTGTGATCACGGCCACGTGAGGTTTCGCGGCGAGGTCGGCGCCATACAGCGCCGCTTCGCGGCGCAGCAGGTCGTACGTGGCCTGCGGGTCGGGACTGTCGGCGGGGATGAGCACGGCGACGAGACGCGTGCGTTCCACATGCTGCAGGAATCTCGTGCCGAGGCCCTTGCCGGCGTGCGCCCCTTCGATGATCCCCGGGATGTCCGCCATGACGAAGCTGCGCTGATCGGACAGGCCGACCACGCCCAGATACGGCTCGAGTGTCGTGAACGGATAGTCGGCGATCTTGGGCCGCGCCGCCGACACGACCGACAGCAGGGTGCTCTTGCCGGCGTTCGGCTCGCCCAGCAGGCCAACGTCGGCGATGAGCTTTAGGACCAGCTCCAGCCGTTTCTCTTCGCCGAACTCCCCCGGCTCCCATTCGCGCGGCGACTGGTGCGTCGGCGTGGCGAAGCGCGCATTGCCACGCCCGCCGCGCCCGCCCTTCGCGACGAGCAGCGTATCGCCCGGGTGCAGCAGCTCACCGAGCAAGAGACCGGATTCGGCGTCGTGGATCTCCGTGCCGGGCGGCACCGGGAGCACCACGTCAGCGCCCGTCTTGCCGGTCATCTGTTTGCCCTTGCCGTGGATGCCGCGTTCGGCCTTCCAGTGCATGTGGTAGCGGTAGTCGAGTAGTGTGGACAGGTTCGCGTCGGCGCGCACGAAGACGCTCCCGCCCGGCCCGCCGTCGCCGCCGTCGGGGCCGCCCTTGGGAACGAACTTCTCACGGCGGAAGGAGCAGGCTCCCGCGCCGCCCGGCCCCGCGACTACGTGCACCACTGCTCGGTCTATGAACATCAGGCCGAAGGCGGAATGCAGAATGATGAATGCAGAATTGACCGGCGCTCTCCTCTTGCTGTCTTGATGGATGCAACCGCAATCGCGACCAGTTCACCAGCTTCGCTTCGCAGTGGACGGACCCGCTCCGCACCGAGTAGACCGCTGTCACCGATCATCTCGAGCCAGAACTCCGACTCGTCGGCCTCTTCCAGGACGACGCCCATCTTCGCGATGAATTCCCTTCTCGATCTAGCACGGCATGCCGAACGATAGTTGGCCGCAACGGACGTCCCGGCGCGCAACAATTGGCGGCCAATCACATCTCCGGCGCGAGTCCTGGGTAGGGACTCTGCTATTCGGAGCGCGTCGAGGGCGAAGGCTTTGGTTCGCACCTTGAGGTCGATTGACGGCATGGACCTCCCTTGAGGCATTCTGCATTCAACATTCTGCATTCAAAGTTTTCTCTCCCGCACATCCGCCCACAGTTCCCAGACTTTCAACGCCCGTGCCGCCCCGAGATCCTGCTCGGCGAGCACCAGCAGCGCGTCCACATCTTCCCTCGACCATCCCAGGTTCAGCGCCCCGCGCAGGTGCGCGTGCAGCTGCCGCGGCGCGTGCAGCATCGTGATGGCCGCCAGGGTGCAGAGCTCGCGTCGCGCCGCATCGAGGCCGGGCCGGCCCAGGATCTTGCCGTAGGCGTCCACGATCACCAGCGACTCGACTGCCGGATGCAGGTCCCGCAGGTTCAGCCGCAGCTTGTGATAGGTCCGCCCGTACACTTCGGCGCAGCGTTGCTGCCCTCGCTCGCTCCAGACTCCGTGCTCGACGTGCAGCAGCGACTCGCCGCCGTCGACCTCCGGTCCTGCCAGCTCGCGCCAGATCGCGAAGGCCGCGAGGGCGAGCGGATACCCGACGTTGAGGAAGCTCTGGAGCAGCAACTCCTCCATCCACACCACGGGCACGCCCGCGGCGCGGGCCGCCCGCATGCGCTCCCGGATCGCGTGCTCGTCGCCACGGCTCACCGCCATGGCCACGCGCACGAGCGCGATCGTCCGCGTGTCGAGCGACGGAGCTACACTAGCGGGCGGCGGCGACTTCTGTGTCATCGTTCTAGCGCTCGAGGGAGCCCAAAACGCGCACGTCCCCGACTGCTTCTCCCCGCGTGTTGAGCACGGGGCGAGCCGTGAGGGACTCGGGCTGCGGGCGCAGGCTCAGCTCCTCGAGCGTGCGCGCCATCGCCAGCACCGCCGCGGTACCGTGGCCGTCTTCCACCTTGAGGGCCACGCCCAGCCCCTCGCGCACCAGCAACGCGCAGTACACGCCTTCCGCGCCGACCTTCGTGATCAATCGTCCGGGA
>DATDED010000385.1:0-12053 GCA_036523455.1 Gemmatimonadales bacterium | reverse complement strand
CAGCCCTGGCCTGGCCGGGGCCACGAGCACACTCTTCAACGTCGCCCCCGGCGCGGCGACCCAACTCGCGATCACGACCCAGCCCACGAACGTGACCGCCGGCGTGGCGATCGCTCCCGCGGTGACGGTCGAGGCGCGCGACGCCGGAGGCAACGTGACGAGCACGTTCACCGGGAACGTCACCGTCGCGTTGCAGGCCAATCCGGGCTCCGGCATCCTTTCGGGGACCCTGACGCGGGCGGCGGTGGCCGGCGTGGCGACGTTCAACGATCTGTCGCTCGACAAGGCGGCGAACGGCTACACCCTCCGGGTCACGTCGGGCGCCCTGACGGCGGCGACGAGCGCACCCTTCAGCGTCTCCGCCGGCACGGCCACCAAGTTGGCGTTCGTGACGCAGCCGGTGAGCGTGTTGCAGGGGGCGCCGATCGCGCCGCCCGTCGCCGTGGCCGTGCAGGACGGGTTCGGGAATACGGTGCCGAGTGCCGTGAACAGCATCACGATGTCCATCGGCACCAACCCCAACACCGGAACCCTGTCGGGGACGCTGACTGTTGCGGCGACCGGCGGGGTGGCGACCTTCGCCAACCTGAGCATCGACAACCCGGGGACGGGCTACACCCTGCAGGCCGCCGCCGGCGGGTTCACTACGGTGGCCAGCGCCACGTTCAACGTGCTGCCCTCGGGGGCGGGGATCGCCTGGATCAACGCCGCGGGCGGCAACTGGAGCAATCCCGCCAACTGGTCGCCGGCGCGGGTGCCCGCCAAGGGCGACACCGTCTTCATCACGCTCGGGGGCACCTACACCGTCACCCTCGATGTGAACGACACGGTGGCGTTCCTGACGGTGGGCGGCGGGGCGGGGGCGCCCACGCTCACCGGTTCCAACCGGACCCTGGGCGTCGACAGCGGCGGCACGATCGCGGCGGGTGCATCCGTGACGCTCATCGGCACGACCCTGAACGGGACGGGCGTCCTGGCCAACCAGGGAGCGCTCAACCTGCAGAGCAGCGTCGTGAACGGCGGGCTCGCCAATCTGGGCCAGCTCGTCGCCCGCGCGAGCACGACCGTGAACGGACCGTTCACGACCGGTCCGGCCTCGGGGCTCCGGGTGGAGGGAGACGCCTTCTGCTGCAGCGGTTTCCTGACCGTGGCGAGCGGCTTCACCAACAATGGGACGATCGACCTCACCGCGATCAACGCGAGCGGGACGAGCGCCCAGCTGACGGTGTCGAGCGGCACGCTGACCAACGCGGCGGGCGGCACGATCAGGAGTCTGCCCGGGGCGGGCGGCGTGCGGACGCTCAACGCGGCGCTCGCCAACCAGGGGACGCTGACGGTCGCCCAGCCGCTCACGATCAACCGCACCTCGGCCGCGCACACCAACAGCGGTACCATCGCGCTCACGGCGAACCTCACTCTCGCCCAGTCGGGCACGACGCCGAGCTTCACACACAGCGGCACGATCACGATCACGGCCGGGGACACCCTGTTCGTGAGCTCGGGGACGTTCAATTACAGCGCCGGCGCGATCGGCGGGTTCGGCGCCGTCGTCTTCTCGAACGCCACGCTGGCGCTCACCCCCGGCATCCTCAACGACACCCTGAGCCTGTCGTTCACCAACGGCGCGGTGAGCGGGCCGGGGACGCTGTCCAACGCCCCGTCCCGGACCCTGTTCGCCCAGAATACGTCGGTCGACGCTCCCGTGAGCAACGCCGGGGTGCTGCTGGCGCGCTCCGGCACCAGCTTCAACGGCGGGTTGACGACGGCCGCCGGCTCGACCCTCCGCGTGGAAGGTGATGCCTTCTGCTGCTCGGCCTTCGTGACGGTGGCGAGCGGCTTCACGAACAACGGGACGATCGACCTCACCGCGGTCAACGCGAGCGGGACGAGCGCCCAGCTCACCGTGTCGAGCGGCACGCTGACCAACGCCCTGGGCGGCACGATCAACAGCCTGCCGGGGACGGGTGGCGCGCGGACGCTCAGCGCGGCCCTCGACAACCGGGGGACGCTCGCGGTCAGCCAGCCGCTCACGATCAACCGCGCCTCGGCCGCGCACACCAACAGCGGCACTATCGCGCTCACCGCGAACCTCACCGTCAGCCAATCGGGAACGACACCGAGCTTCACGCACACGGCGGGGACGATCACGATCACCGCAGGGGACACGCTGTTCGTGAGCTCGGGGACGTTCACCTACGCGGGCGGTGCCCTCGGCGGCCGGGGAGCCGTGGCCTTCAGCAACGGGACCGTGTCGCTCACGCCGAGCCTGACGAACGACACGCTCAGCCTGACGTTCACCAACAGCGTCGTGAACGGCCCCGGGACGGTCGGGAACGCGGCCCTGGCGACGCTATTCGCCCAGAACACGACCTTCAACGGCCCGGTCTCGAACCTGGGGCTGTTCCGCGCCCGCTCGAGCACCGACTTCAACGGGACGCTCACGAACGCCGTGGGAGCGACGTTGCGGGTGGAAGGAGACGCGTTCTGCTGCAGCGCCCTCGTCACGGTGGCGAACGGGTTCAGCAACGCCGGGGCGATCGAGCTGACCGCGCTCAACGCGTCCGGAACGAGCGCTCAGCTGGGCGTGACCAACGGGACCCTCGTGAACTCGGTCGGAGCGACGATCAGCGCGCTCGTGGGGAACGGCGGAAGCCGCACCCTGGCGGCCCAGCTCGACAACCGCGGGACGCTGACCGTGGCGCAGCCGCTCACGCTGACCAAGTCGTCGGCCGCGCACACCAACAGCGGGACGATCGCCCTGACGGCGGACCTCACGCTCAGCCAGTCCGGCACGACGCCGAGCTTCACCATCACGGGCGGGGCGATCACCATCGCCGCGGGCGACACGCTGTTCGCCAGCTCCGGGGCCTTCAACTATGCCGGCGGCGCATTCGGCGGTCTGGGAGCGCTGGTCTTCAGCAACGGCACGCTCGCGCTGACGCCGGGTCTCACCAACGACACGCTGCAGCTGTCCTTCACCAACCACACGGTGAACGGCCCGGGGAGTCTGACCAACGCGCCCGGCGCCACGCTGGTCGCCCAAAACGTCACGTTCAACGACCCGGTGGTCAATCAGGGTCTGCTCCGGGCACGCTCGAGCACCGACTTCAATGGGCCGTTCACCAACGCGCCCGGCGCGACGCTCCAAGTGGAGGGAGACGCGTTCTGCTGCTCGACCACGGTCACGGTGTTGAACGGGTTCACCAACAACGGGGCGATCGACCTCACGGCGATCAACGCGAGCGGGACGACCGCCCAGCTGACCGTCACGAACGGGACATTGATCAACGCCGGCGGCGCGACGCCCGGAGTCATCCGGGCGCTGGCGGGGAACGGCGGGGCGCGCGGCCTCAATGCGGCGCTGGACAACCAGGGCATCCTGACCGTCGATCAGGCTCTGACGATGGCGCGCGCCAGCTCGGTGCATACGAACAGCGGGACGATCAACGTCAGCGGCGGCGACCTGACGATCAACCAGTCGGGCACCGCGCCGAGCCCGAGCTTCACGAACAGCGGCACGATCAACGTGCCGAGCGGGCGCACCTGGACGGTCACGGGCGGAACCTGGACCCACGGCGGGTCGACGCTGGGCGGGGCGACGCAGGCCACGGGCGGCGCGTTGGTGCTCAATTCGGTCACGGCGGCCGCGTTCAACACGGCGCACACCCTGTCGGCGATCACGCTGAACAACACGACGGCGAGCTTCGCGCTCGATCAATCGACCGCGACCGCCTTCGCGCTCAACAGCGCGACGGTGAACGGTCCCGGGATCATCACCAACCTGCCGGCGCACACCCTGGTGATGACCAACGGGGTGTTGAACGCCGCCCTGGTGAACCAGGGGTTGCTGACGCTGCGCGGCTCGCCGGTGGTGAACGGCCCGCTGACGACGGCGACCGGCTCGACGCTGCGGGTGGAAGGGGACGCGTTCTGCTGCTCGGCCAGCGCCACGATCCTCAACGGGTTCACGAACAACGGTACGATCGAGCTCGACGCCGTCAACGCGAGCGGGACCACCGCGGCGCTCACGGTCACCAACGGCATCCTGGTGAACGCAAGCGTGGGGGCGATCAACGTGCTGAGCGGCGCCGGCGGGGCGCGGAGCCTCAACGTGGCGCTCGACAACCAGGGGACGGTGACCGTCAACCAGCCGCTGACGATGGCCCGGGCCGCATCGGTGCACAGCAACAGCGGGACGATCAACCTGGGCGCCGACTGGACGGTCAACCAGTCGGGCGTCTCGCCGAGTTTCACCAACACCGGCACCATCAACCTGGCGGCGCCGCGGACGTGGACCGTCACGGGCGGCGCATGGACGCACAGTGGTCCCACGCTGGGGACGGGGGGGGCGCTGGTCCTGAACTCGGTGACCGCGGCCGCGTTCAACACCGCACACACCCTGTCGGCGATCACGTTGAACAACACGACGGCGAGCTTCGCGCTGAATCAGTCAACCGCCGCCACGACCTTCACCTTCAATACCGCCACGGTGAACGGGCCGGGCGGCTTCACCAATGCTTCGGGGAAGACGCTGGTGATGACGAACGGCGTGATGAACGCCGCGCTCGACAACCAGGGCCTGCTCACCTTACGCGGCAGCCCCGACCTGAACGGCACGTTCACCACGAACCCGGGCTCCGTGTTGCGCGTGGAGGGCGACGCATTCTGTTGCTCGGCCAGTGCGACGGTATTGAACGGATTCACCAACAACGGCACGCTCGAGCTGACCGCGATCAACGGATCGGGGACGACCTCGGCCCTGACGGTCACCAACGGCGTCCTGGTCAACGCGGGAGGCATCAATGTCCTGCCCGGCAACGGTGGCGCGCGCTCTCTCAACGCGAGCCTGGACAACCAGGGTACGATGATCGTCTCCCAGGCCCTCACGATGAACAAGTCGGCGGCCAGCGTCGTGAATTCGGGAACCATCCAGCTCGCGGGCGGCGATCTCACAGTGACGCTGTCGGGCTTCCGGCCCGCGATCAGCAACTTCGGCACCATCAATGTGGGGGCCAACAAGATGGTGGTGACCGGCACCGGCGGCTTCACCAATCAGAGCGCCGGCACGCTCATGGGGTCGGGCACCTTCGATGTCGCGACGCCCAACATCAGCTTCATCACCAACGGCAAGACGATCGTCGGTGCCGCTCCGGGGATGGGTATCCTGACGTTCCTCGGGACCTACACCGTCGGACCGACGGCCTCCATCGAAGTGGAGCTCGGCCAGGGAACGCCCACACCGGGTGTAACCTTCGATCAGTTCCGGGCCGATTCCATTCTGTTCCAGTCCGGAGGCATCCTCAACGCGACCGCAGTCGGCGGGACGGTCGTGAATGACTACCCCGTGATCACCACCGTCAAGCCGATCACCGGCGCCCTGCAGACATTCAACATCCCCGGGAACTGCACACCCATTTCGGGCTCAACTCTGTACGTCCTGCAGTGCCGCTGAGGCACGGCCGCGGCGCGAGCGCAGCCGCAGCCGCACGTCGCTGTCCCGCTCAGCGCCCCGGCGTCGCGAGCTTCGTGAATCCCGCCGGCACCGCGAACAGTCCGTCGGGCAGGCTCTTGCGCTCGAGACTCCAGACCTCGATGCGATACCCACCGTCTTCGTCGAACTCCTGCGTCATCACGGGCGCGCCGTAGCGGGCGAGCAGCCTGCGGGTCTGCTGGACGGCTTCGTCCTCTTCGTTCGCCATCCGGAGCCAGCCCATCACCAGCTCCCGGAAGACGGGATCGCTCGTGGTCCACACGTGCGAGACCATGCCCTCCTCGGTGACGCGGTAGCCGGTGCACTGCAATCCGCCGATCACCTGCGTGCGGCCCAGCGGCTCGATCTTGCGCTGCGCGGCCTCCTCGGCCGCCCCGGCCGGCGTCGGGGTGCCGCGCAGCGACATCTCGTAGTAGCTGCGCCGGCCCGGCGACACGATCCGCATCATGGCCGTGCCGACGTCGATCAGCATGTAGGCGCTGTCCAGTCCGGGATACTCGAACATGGCCGACCGCATCCGGCCCGCCTTGAACTGCATCGCGTTGACGTCCGCGGGACCGCCGAGCTGCACCACCTGCTCGAGCGTCATGGCATAGAGCTTCGCGCGGGCCTGCTCGTCGACATCCTCGCCGACCTGCGCGGAGACGAGATCGGACGTCAGGTGGGCGGTCCGGATCGTGACCACGCCTTCGAACTGCTGGGCGCGAGCCGCGACCGGGACGGCGAGGGGGAGCAGTGCCAGCACCACGGGGAACCGAAGCGTCATCTGTTGGCCTCTATTTCAGGAGGAGTTTCGCGATCGTGCTCAGCTGCATGTTGCTCGTGCCCTCGTAGATCGTGCCGATCTTCGCGTCCCGGTAGAACTTCTCGACCGGATACTCCTTGGTGTAGCCGTAGCCGCCGAACAGCTCCAGGCACACCGAGGTCACGCGCTCCGCGACCTGCGAAGTGAAAAGCTTGGCCATCGCGGCGTTCTGCGTGTATTCCATTCCAGCGTCCTTCAGCCGGGCCGCGTTGTAGACCATGAGCCGCGCCGCCTCGAGCTCCGTGGCGGCCTGCGCCAGCTGGAACTGCACCGCCTGGAACTCGGCGATCGGCTTGCCGAACTGCTTGCGCTCCTTGACGTACTGTGTCGCCGCCTGCAGCGCCCCGCCGGACACGCCGATCATCTGCGCGCCGATGCCGATGCGCCCGGTGTTCAGCGTCTCGATCGCCACCTTGTACCCCTTGCCGACCTCGCCCAGCACGTTGGCCGCCGGCACCTCGCAGCCGTCGAGGATCAGCTCTGTGGTGGACGACGCCCGGATGCCGAGCTTGTCCTCCTTCTTGCCGACGCTGAAGCCCTTGTAGCCGCGCTCCACGATGAAGGCCGTGATGCCCTTGTAGCCCTTGGAGAAGTCGGTGTTCGCGAAGATCACGTACACGCCCGCTTCGGCGCCGTTGGTGATCCAGAGCTTGCGGCCCTCCAGCACCCAGGCATCGCCCTGCTGGGTGGCCCGGGTCTGGAGCCCGAATGCGTCGGAGCCCGCCTCGGGCTCGGAGAGGGCGTAGGCGCCCACGGTGTCGGTCGCGAGTTTCGGGAGGTAGCGGGCCTTCTGCTCCTCCGAGGCCCACTGCAGGAACGGCTCGATGACGAGGGTGTTCTGCACGTCCACGAAGATCGCAGCCGAGGCGTCCACCCGGGACAGCTGCTCCACGGCGAGCGCGGTCATGAAGAGCCCGCCGCCCGCGCCGCCGTGCTCTTCGGGGATCTCGATCCCCATGAGGCCGAGCTCGAACAGCTTGGGAACGAGCGTGGGATCGATGGCGCCCGCCCGCTCCATCGCCCCCACCCGCGGGCGCACTTCGCTGTCGGCGAAGTCCGCCACGGCGTCGCGGAACATCTGCTCTTCTTCGGAGAGAACGGTCAGCGGCGTCGTCACGGTGGACGTCGTCATCCGCCCCTCTTCTCCGGTCCCTGCAGCATCTCGCGGATGCCGCCCAGCGACGACAACACCCCGGTCGCCTCGTAGGGCAGGTACACCACCTTGTTGTTCTGGCCGCTCACCATCTCCTTCAGGGCCTCGAGGTAGCGGATCGCGATGAGGTAGCGGGCGGGGTCGCCACCCGATCCCTTGATGGAAGCCGTGATCCGCTCGATGGCCTGCGCTTCGGCCTCGGCGACCTTGAGGCGCGCGGCGGCCTCGGCGTCGGCCTGAAGGATCCGCGCCTGCTTCGCGCCTTCGGCTTTGTTGATCTCCGACTGGCGGATGCCCTCGGCCTCGAGGATCGCCGATTGCTTGGACGCCTCGGCGGTGAGGATCGCCGCGCGCCGGTCGCGCTCGGCGCGCATCTGCTTCTCCATCGCGTCGCGGATGTCGCGCGGCGGATTGATGTCCTTCAGCTCCACCCGCGCCACTTTGGCGCCCCACTTGTGGGTCGCGTCGTCGAGGATCTCGCGCAGCTTCGTGTTGATGTGCTCGCGCGACGACAGCACCTGGTCCAGGTCCAGCTCGCCGATCACGTTGCGCAGCGTGGTCTGGGTGAGCTTCTCGATCGCGTCGGGGAGGTTGGCGATCTCGTAGGCGGCCCGCACGGGATCGGTCACCTGGAAGTAGATCAGCGCGTCGATCTCGACCACCACGTTGTCCTTGGTGATCACGTTCTGGCGCGGGAAGACGTACACGGTCTCGCGCAGATCGATCGTGGAGGAGCGGTAGCGCCGCGTGATCGTTTCGCCGGAGGGGAGGCTGATCACCGAGTGCCAGTCGATGGCGCGCGGCTGGTCGACCATCGGCATGATGAGATTGATTCCGGAGGACAGCGTGCGGTTGTACTTTCCGAGTCGCTCAACCACCATCGTCTGGGCCTGCCGTACCACGATGATCGTCTTGCTCAGAAAGAACAGCACCGCCAGCGCTACCGCCCCCACCACGATCAGCCCTGTGCCCATGACGCTCACGCCTCCTCTTCGACCACCAGGGTCGAGCCGTCTACCTGCACGACCATCACGCGGGTGCCGGCTTCGAGCGGCCCGCTTCCCTCGAGCAGAGCGCCGCGCCAGTCCTCCCCCTCAACCTTGACCCGGCCGAGTCGGGTCACCGGGTCGAAGCGCTGGACCACGACGCCCGTCTTGCCGACCAGGGCCTCGACGTTGGTGCGGACCTCCATGCCGCGGGCATGCAGGAACCGCCGCACGAGCACCGGCCGCAAGCCGAACAGGCTCCCCACGGCCGCTGCGGCGAAGACGAGCACCTGTCCCGCCAGGCCGATAGGAAAGAGCCCGGCCACGCCGGCGGCCAGGCACCCGATCGCGACGCTCGCCAGCCAGAACCCGGGGGCGAACATCTCGGCCACGAGCAGCAGCGCCGCCGCCACGATCCAGACCTGCCAGCTCGACACCCGAGTCCTCCACCGTCAGGGTCGCCAACGCGGGTGGAAACTACCGCCCCGGGGGGCGCCGCGCGACCACTGCAACCCTGTGGGCTTTCTATCTATCCACTCTGTGCGGACGATCGTCGCGAAACCGCGACCCGGAAGCGGCGTAAGGCCACCGGTCGTCTTCACACTCCCGAGGAGAGCATCATGCGCAGCGTGATCGTCATCGGCTTGGGGCTTGCCGCCGTGTCCCCCGCGGCCGCCCAGACCGGCCAGCGCTACACCGTCGCCGGAGGCAACGTCGCGATCTACAACCTCGCGGGCGTGGTGCGGGTGGAGGGCGGGCCCGCAGGGGACGTGGTGGTCGAAGTCACCCGCGGCGGCCGCGACGCCGCCAAACTCCAGGTCGAGACAGGGCCGATCGGCGAGCACCAGACGTTGCGCGTGGTCTATCCCGACGACGACGTCATCTATTCCGTCATGGGCTTCCATGGGAGCACCACGCTCGACGTCCGCGACGACGGCACCTTCAACGGCGATCGCCGGGAGTTCGGTCGCGGCCACCGCGTGCGCATCAGCGACGACGGCTCCGGCCTCGACGCGCACGCCGACCTCCGCATCCTGGTGCCGGCCGGACGCCGCATCGCGGTCCACCTCGCCGTCGGCAAAATGACGGCGACCAACGTCGACGGCGAGGTCCGGCTCGACGTCAACTCGGCCGACGTCTCCGCGACCGACATGAAGGGCTCCCTCAGCGTGGATGCCGGCTCCGGCGACGTGCGCGTCACCGGCGTCACGGGCGACCTCAACCTCGACACCGGCTCCGGCAACGTGGTGGCGTCCGGCGTGAAGGGGGACGATCTGCTGTTCGACACCGGGTCGGGCGACGTCACGCTGGACCACATCCAGGGGCGCAGCCTCAAGATCGACACCGGGTCGGGCAACGCCGACGCGACCGCCGTCACCGCCGACGATCTCATCATCGACACGGGGTCGGGGGACGTCACGCTCGAGCTGCTGGCGGGCGGCGGCTCGATCGACATCGACACCGGCTCGGGTGAAGTCTCCCTCACCCTGCCGGGGGCGTACGGCGCCGACGTGATCCTCGATACGGGCTCGGGCGAGATCGATCTCGGCGGCATCTCCGTCACGGTGCGGCGGGTGGCGGAGGATCACATCGAAGGGCGCATCGGCGACGGCAAGGGACGGCTGCATGTGGAGACGGGGAGCGGGGATGTGAGACTGAAAAAGGCGTAAAGGCGCTATCGGCTATCAGCTATCGGCACAGGCGACCACCGGTCCAGGATCGGTGGTCGCGTTTTTCCGATGGCCTGCGGGACGAAAACGGTTGTATCCAGTGGTTTGCATAGTGTGATCCTGTTGGGATGGGGAACTTTCGGAAACTGGTGGTTTGGCAGCATGCCCACCGGTTGAGCTTGTCGGTCTATCGAGCCACGGTGTCGTTTCCAAGAGCCGAGGTCTATGGGTTGACGTCACAAATGCGCCGTGCATCCGTATCGATTGGTGCCAACATCGCTGAAGGCTGTGGCCGCAATGGAGACCGAGAGCTGGTGCGCTACGCGCGGATTGCTCTCGGATCGGCGAATGAACTCGAATACCACGTGATCTTGGCGGGAGACCTGGAGTACCTGCCACGACTTGCGAGCGATCAGTTGCAGCAGGACATTGCGGTCGTCAAGCGGATGCTGGCGAAGCTCGTAGCTCGTCTTGACCGATAGCTGATAGCCGATAGCCGATAGCCAATGACCGACAACGCAGTTCGCTTAGACAAATGGCTCTGGGCCGCGCGCTTCTTCAAGACCCGCGCGGCGGCCGCCCAGGCGATCGGCGCCGGGCGGGTCGAGGTCAACGGGAATGCCGCCAAGCCCGCGCGGCCGCTCGCCGTCGGAGACCGGCTCCGGGTGCGCAAGCCGCCGTACGCGTTCCTCGTCCGGGTGGTCGCCCTCAGCGCCCAGCGCGGTCCCGCGAAGGTCGCCGCCGGTCTCTACGAAGAGGATCCCGCGGGGAAGGCGGCGCGGGAGCGGCTCGCGCACCAGCTGCGCGTCGCCCCCACGCCGTCCTACGAAGGAAAAGGACGGCCCACCAAACGCGATCGGCGGGAGCTGGAGCGGCTGCGGGGAGACGAAGCGGACTAGTCCTCAGGACTTGCCCGCCCTCCGTCCCAGGAACCAGCCGAACGCGGCGCCCACACCGGCTCCGATCACCGCCATGATCGCGAGCTTCCGCGAGGCGCCGAACGGCACGAACCGGGTCTCGGTGCCCGTGATCTCGACGACCCCCACCGGTTTCGCGGCGACGCCGCCCCCCGCTCCTTCGCCCTCTCCCTCCGCCGGTGACTTGCCGTTCTTGCTCTTCTTGGCGTGGGTCCCGTGGCCGCTGCCCGCCCCGAACCCGTACAGCACCTTGGCGACTGGAATGACCGTCTTGCCGTCGTTCGTAATCGGCGTGCCGTACACGGTTTTCACGCTCGCGCTGGTCCGCAGATGCTCGACCGCGCCATCGATCAGCTCTTTTGTGCTCATATCTCGCCTCCTGCAGGGCAGCCTACGCCGCGACGCTTGAAGGTGTTGTGAACAGCCGGTGAGGAGGGCATTCTCCTCGAGGTCGGCCCCCAGGAGGAGACCCCATGAAATGGCTGGTGTTCATTCTCGCCGTCGTGGTCGGCGTGCCGATGCTGATGATCCTGGTCGGTTTGGTGCTGCCGCGGGAGCACGTAGCCGGAGTGTCCATCGTGTTGCGGCAACCGGCGGAGAGCGTGTGGAAGGTGGTGCGCGACTTCGGCGCCATGCCGCAGTGGTGGCCCGGGCTGCGCTCGTCGGAGCGGGTGACGGGTCCCGACAGCCGCGAGCGCTGGCGGCAAGTCTCCGGTAGCGGGGCCATGACGATCGTGGTCGAAGAGGAGCAGCCGCCGCGTCGCCTCGTGGGCCGGATCGAGTCGCCGCCCGGCGCGCCGTTCGGCGGCGCCTGGATCTACGAGGTCGTTCCGGACGGTGACGGCAGTCGCGTGACCGTCACCGAACAGGGCTGGATCGCCAATCCGCTGTTCCGGTTCCTCTCACGCTTCGTGATCGGCCACTACCGGACCCTGGAGAGCTACCTGCGGGCGCTGGGCCGGCGGTTCAATCAGGAGGTGACGCCCGTTCGCCAGGCGGAGTAGGTCCCTGGAACGACGAACGGCGGGCCG